>CAIJEA010000382.1 GCA_903819605.1 uncultured cyanobacterium
GCGCACGCCTAATTATTCACTGGGAAGGGAGTATGCTGAGATATTGTAGTAGACATTACTATTTGGACATCAATCTCAAGAAGCGATTGGAGGAGCAAAGCTCTGCCAATCGCTTCTTGAGCGATTCAATACATCTACTTGTTTTTACTCCTCTGTCACCACCACAGGTTTCTTATTAATTTTCTCCAAATTCATTAAGACAACGCCTACAGTGACGAGAATGATCGCTTCCCAAGATGGTGTTTTATCATTGAGAATTAACACCGCTAAAATAGCTGTGACTGCGGGACCACTGGAACCAATAATTGCCGTGGAAGCCGCACCAATTGATTTAATACCAAAATTGTTAAATAGGTAGCCCAATAAGGTTGCAAAGCAGAGCAATAAGCCCATGACAATCAATCCTTGGCTCAAATGGATATGAATAAAAGCTACACATACAATCAGTAAAACAACAAATTCAACCGTAAAAATCAGTCCCGTAAATGTGGCGGGATTGATTTTATTAAAGCAAGACTGAGCAATAATTCCTTCTAATGCAAAAACGATCCCAGCAAAGGCAGCCGCAATCACTCCCACTAGATCGCTACTAAATTTCGCCCCAGGAATAGTGCTGAATAATACCCATGTACAACCACCAATAATCAAACCTATGGCTACCCATTGTTTCCAAGAAGGGCGATCGCCAAATAATTTCCACGCCAGCAAGGTCGTAATTACAGGATAAATAAAGAATACGGTTAGAGCCGTTGCAGGACCAACGATTGAAACAGCTAAGTAAGTGCCAGTTTGAGATAAGAATAGTAGTACTCCAGCCGCGATTACCTTAATCAGTAATCTAGGATTGTAACCTCTTAGAACCGAGATAGCCTGTTCTCCCGCTCCAGGTCTAAGCACAGGCAGCACACTCCATAGTAGTGGAACCACAAAAGCAATTCTTACTAAAAGAACTAATAAAGGTACTTGAAGAGGATTGGTGGGATCTGCTTCAACATATACAGTAGATGGGATTAGTCCACCGAGAATTTTTAGTGGGTACTTTCCATTATATTGAACTATTCTAACTAAGACATTTTGGATTGATAAAAATAAGGTTGCTAGAAGCACCAAGATTAAACCACGCCACCATTGATTGGGAGGAACAGCAGATGTTTCGGAAGTAGATATAGCCATATTTTTATTTCAGACGCTTGTAGACAAGAAAGCTACCATACAAAAACAAGTCAGAAGGGGCAACTAGATTTCCTTAAATTACATCACTTTACACAATTGATGGGCGTTGTTGCATAAAAAAAGATAGAAAGTTGTGATGATTTAGACAGGACAAGAACTCTAGCAAATGAAACAGCAAAATCAGATCCACAACTCGTCAGAGTATAAGACATGGCTGAAACGATTGGGATACTGACCTTGTGACTAACATTTTGGATTAGCGAAGAGGTGTAATCGAAGGGTGGCTAAATCATAGACTGAGTAGTAATCAATCGAGGCTCATCCAAAACCTAAAGTGACTTAGAAATCGCAACAAATATCAGCGCAAAAAAGGTATAACACTAAGCAGAAAGACAAACGCAAGGGTTGCTAGATAGCGGCTGCTATATGTTCTAAGGTATCTGGCGACAGTTAGGGACGCGCAGTAAA
>CAIJEA010000383.1 GCA_903819605.1 uncultured cyanobacterium
CTCGGTATAATTAAAAATTATCTTCAAAAGCTGTGGTAATCGCTGGACTCATACCATATTTTTTTGAATTTTATATTTAATTACGCCTAGCTACTTAAGTAAGGGTTCTTTATTTTACTGAGCGTCCCTAATAATTAATAAACCAATAAGGTATTACTACTTGATTAGTCAATCGTCATAATGCCTATATTGCAATTTCGTGCCTTGGGATTTATAGGAGATTTATAGGCAAGGGATTGAATTAGCTTGGGAAGCTAAAATTTTCTCTCTGCGAGATTAACCTAAGAATAATTTATATACTGGGTTTTGGCTTTCATCCCAATAGCGATAACCAAGTGTATCGAGAAATGCTTGCCATTCCTCCATTTCTGAAGGTGGAACCTGCACACCGACAACAATCCTTCCATAGTCAGCACCATTATTGCGATAATGGAATAGGCTGATATTCCAATTGGGACTCATAGAACCGACAAACTTCATTAATGCACCCGGACGCTCAGGGAATTCAAAGCGATAGAGTAATTCGTTATGGGCAAGAGGCGATCGCCCACCGACCATGTGACGCAAATGTAATTTTGTGAGTTCATCATCGGTAATTTCAATCGCTGTAAATCCATTCACCGCAAAAGTCTTTGCCAAAGTTGCCGCGTCAGCACGATTGATAATCTGCACACCGATGAAAATATGAGCAATTTCTCGATCGGCAATCCGATAACTAAATTCAGTGAGATTGCGATTGCTCATCAGTTCGCAAAACTTCCGTAAACTCCCTGCCTGTTCGGGAATTGTCACTGCAAAAATCGCTTCGCGATGTTCGCCTAGTTCAGCGCGTTCGGCAACAAATCGCAGGCGATCGAAGTTCATATTCGCACCACAGGCGATCGCTACTAGTGTTTGTCCTTCTATGCCCTCGCGCTCGACATATGCCTTTGCTCCTGCGATCGCCAAAGCTCCCGCAGGTTCTAAAATCGAGCGCGTGTCTTCAAAGACATCTTTGATCGCAGCACAGGTATCATCGGTATCCACCAACAAAATCTCATCGACATATTGCTGACAAAGGCGAAAAGTTTCTTTCCCAACTTCACGCACCGCCACACCATCAGCAAACAGACCAACTTGATCGAGACGCACTCGATGTCCCGCCTGTAGCGATCGGGACATGGCATCAGAATCTACAGGTTCCACACCAATAATTTTAATTTCAGGGCGTAGGCGCTTGACATAGGCGGCTATTCCCGAAATTAGACCACCACCACCGATTGCCACAAAAATAGCGTGAATTGGCTTCTGATATTGGCGCAAGATCTCCATCCCAATCGTTCCCTGTCCTGCAATCACATCAGGATCGTCAAAGGGATGGATAAAGGTTAAATTCTTTTCTGCTTCAAGTTGACGCGCATAGGTATAAGCATCATCGAAGGTGTCACCATGCAGGACTACTTCACCACCGCGCATTCTTACCGCGTTTACTTTCACCAGTGGTGTAGTCACGGGCATAACAATAATTGCTTTAGTGCCTAACTCACGAGCACTTAGTGCTACACCTTGAGCGTGATTTCCTGCTGAGGCAGCGATTACTCCCTTCGAGAGAAGATCGGGTGGCAACTGCGCCATTTTGTTATAAGCACCACGCAGTTTAAAAGAGAAGACTGATTGCATATCTTCTCTTTTCAGCAAAAGCCGATTATTCAATCGCACCGATAGATTAGGAGCTAATTCTAATGGTGTTTCCTGCGCGACATCATACACGCGAGCTTTGAGGATTCGTTCTAAATAGTCAGATGGCACAGCGTCGTCAACTTATTTTCATCATATAGAGCAAAATACAATTTTACTCTCTTTTTCGTGTTTTGGTATTTTCGCTAATAATTCATTAAGCACATCAGTATAGCTAAATAATAAAATCAGAGCCTGTGTCACCCACTGCACAAGCGGTACAGACTTTAATGATTTACAGAGAGATTAACATCTCGTTTAGGTAGTGCTTAACGTCGCCCATCCTTACCTATTATCTAGCTTAGAAATCGAACACAGTTCTCAACGTACCAACAGTGATCGTACCATTACTGCTATTGTTATTGGGATTAAAAATAACCTGTAGATCGGGAGTGACGCTAATATTGTCGGATACGGGAAAGCGATAGAATAATTCAAGATTGGTCTGAGTTGCGTTGCCAATTGTACTCTCGATTAAGGGCTGACCGATCGCAATCCCAGCTAATGCTCCTTCTACAAACAGATCGGGAAATGCTAAGCCAGCAGACCATGTTTGAGGGCTAATGGAACTATTTGTGGAGTTTGTGTAGGTGGGAAGCGCTGCGGCAATTGTACCGACAGGATTATTGATGGAACCAAAACCATAACGACCGAAGACAGCGATCGCTTTGCTAAATGCCCACTCAAAGTTTAGTCCGCCAGTGCTGTAATCGAGATTGTTTACCGCTGCGCTAGTATATTGCAATCGCAAGCTAAAAGGACCTGCATCGTCTCCATCTTTTGGCGCGAATTCAAGCTCGAAAGTCCCTTGATAAGAATCTCCAAATAGACCCTGATTAATAGTTCCATTAGGAGCTAATGGATTAGGCGTTGGACTATTAGCATTTGTAGCTACATAGGCTGCTCTCAGGGTGAACGCGCTACCTCCAATATTCCAGGCTGCGACTGCGCCAGCTCCCGGTCCATTTACGGGCATGGTAAGAGGATTGTTATTAAATAAATGACCAGAGAAATCGTCAGCTTCATCATTAGAAAAGCTATTGTGATCTATGTGATCGTTTAACTGAAGGAGTGGTCCAATTGAAACCCTAATATCTTTACCGACTGAAAAATCATAACGCAGAATACCAAGTACGGAGGTAGTCGGTATATTACTGTAATCCACCTGAGAACCGTTGGCAAATCCTGTATAGCCTAAAAAATTTCCACCTGCCGAATCAAGTGAATTGAGTACATTCGAGCCGTTGTTACCGACTTCCAAACGGGTAACCAATAGGTCTTCACCCGTGAAACTGGTATTAAAATTCAGTCGTACTCTATTAATTACTGTTGCGTTAGCCTTACCCGAATTATTAGGGTAAATATTTCCATTTGCCGACAAAAGATTATTAGTTCCCGAACTGCCTGCCGAGACAGATACGATCGCTTCACCAACGAGTTTAGTAGTAGTAGAAAATTGCTGCGCTTCAAGTTTAGAGGCTCTAGATTCCAACGCCGCGACTGGTTCGCGTAAACTGGAAAGCTCTGCTGCATAATCTTCTTGCAATTTTTGCAAAGTAGCGAAATCTGCTTTGCTGACTTTATCAGCTAAACCTGCGGAGATAATCTCATTAATTTTGTCAAGACAGGCATTTAAACCTGCGGCAAATTCATAACGACTAGTGGCTTGTTTCCCACGAAATGTGCGATCTGGATATCCTGCGATGCAACCATATCGCTCGACTAAAGACTGCAATGCTGTAAAAGCCCAATCCGTCGGACGCACATCGCTAAGTTGTGAAACTGCTGTAACGTTTTGACCGATGACATCCTTAGTCAGTGCTAGCGATCGACCTGAGGATGAGGTAGATGATGATTGGCTCGGTAATGTCAAGGTTGGCGCTTTGGGGCTGATATCGCTAAGTTGCGAGACTGATGGGATACGTTGTCCGATAATATCTTTAGCTGGTGGTATAGATCCCTCTAAAGATTGATTAGAAGATGAAATTGATTGAGCTGATACTCCCGATATGGTGCTAGATAGCAACAAAAATGCAGAGATAACGATCTCCAAATCTAGAACTTTCTTAATTTTTTTAAGCTGAATTTTTAACACTAACTTCTTACTCACTACCGCTTACTCACTAACAAGATATCGTCTCTATTTACGGTATTTTTATAGCATGGATGTTAATCGACATAGTATGTTTATTTACATCAAGTTGATTTTCATTTTGTTTGACAGGCTGTCTTTTGACTGTCTGAACAAGTAATGGTATGATTAACAAGAAATTAAGATTGAAGTCGAATTTCCAATAAGCTACGTAAAACATTCGCAAAAGAATTTTCCTTGCCTTTTGTGAATATCTAAGAAAATAAGTAAGCTTATAAATCGCTTTTTTCTATTCTTGCGATCGTCTTAATGATGTTCAGACTTTTGTTAAGCCAACCTACTTTCTGCGAGATATGCGTAAGTATAAGATTCTCTAATATCAACTGTTCTTCCTAATTAATCTAGTCGCTAATTATGTATCCGAACAAGCTGAGAGAGATTGGATTAATAACTAAGAATTTACTCGATCGCGGTATTATTCAGTCATAAACAACTACTTACTTCTGAGAATCGCTGAAAGCTAATGTTTGAAATCGCTTCTGTTCTACTAAATTTAAGTCTATCTACTCCTAATCCAGATACAAATTTGGAAAGAAGTCAACCAGTTCGCATTGCCCATTCAATTAAAGTATCTAATGGCGTTGGCGCTACAATTCATGTCGATCCAGATGATCGTCCTCTTGCTGGTCAGAATTCACAGCTTTGGATTTCTCTCACAAAGCGTGGTGGAGTGATCATTCCCTACGAAAATTGTAATTGCAATATTGAGGTTCAATCGTTAACGAATTCTAGTATTAGATTTATATTGCCAAAGCCTTCATATACGAATGCGGATCATTTGGGATTGCATAATTATGTTGGAGTTGTCTTTCCTCAGGCTGGAAGATACAATCTAAGGGTGGTGGGCAAGTCTAAAGAAGGTACTTTTGAACCCTTCGAGTTAATCTTTCCTATAGATGTTAGCAATCCATAGTTAATGTGCAGCTAAACTCTGCATGATTGCTTTGAAATGAAGGGATTGTGGGTATGAAAATAATACTCGCAATAACGTTGCGAGTTTGGGCGTTGCTGACTTAGGTATGAAATTGGCAAACCTTGGAAATTATGGATTAACCGAAATCTGATTTCTAGGACTTTGGGAATCGTTGATTCAAAACTAGATCGGCAACGCCTGAGGCTTTGACTGTGGGGGATGGAATTATTACCGCTGGATCTTGAATATGACCTAGAGTCTTGGCTTAGCCTTAGCCCGTCACAATACCGATTAGAAACAGCTAGCTAAATAAGCTCGTACCGTATTGATAGGCTTTATCAAAGCCCAGCGATCGCATTTCTTGCGATCGCTGGGCTTTGGATGCATCCTTCACGGTAAACTTTAGCTAAGAGAAATTTTTAAAGGCTTATGCACGGCAAATTCCCATTGCATCCACCTATTCGCTTTGGCACTGACGGTTGGCGAGGCATCATCGCAGAAGACTTTACCTTCGATCGCCTAGCTGCTGTCGCGC
Source organism: uncultured cyanobacterium (assembly GCA_903819605.1). Taxonomy (GTDB): domain Bacteria; phylum Cyanobacteriota; class Cyanobacteriia; order Pseudanabaenales; family Pseudanabaenaceae; genus Pseudanabaena. Next base: position 5,317 of record CAIJEA010000383.1, read on the forward strand.
CGATCGCTGCCCATATCTTGCGCGAAACCTTTGGAGCATCAGGTAGTAATACAATTATCGTCGGGTACGATCGCCGTTTCATGTCCGATGCTTTTGCAAAGCGTACTGCTGAAGTCGTTGCTGCAATTGGATTTGATGTTTTACTTGCTGATAGTTTTGCCCCAACACCAGCATTTAGTTGGGCTGCCTATGACCGCAAGGCTTTAGGAGCATTGGTAATCACCGCTAGTCATAATCCTGCTAATTACTCTGGCTTAAAAATTAAAGGCGCATTTGGTGGATCGGTATCGCCAGATGTGACGGCAAAAGTTGAAGAAATTTTAGAACGTGGCGATTTTGTCTATGAAAGTCCTCAGAAAGGCAAAATCGAAACCTTTGATGCATGGGCAAGCTATTGCGAAGCTTTGCGTGGCAAGGTAGATATCGAGGCGATCAAAGAAGCGATCGCAGTGGGAAAGCTAACCCTCTTCGTGGACGTAATGCACGGAGCCGCAGCAGGTGGTTTAGCAAAAATTTTAGAATTGCCGCCCGATGCTCAAGCCAATTTGATTGAACTAAATAGTGAGACAGATCCGCTCTTTGGTGGTGGTGCACCCGAGCCACTTCCTCGCTATATCGCCGAATTATTTCGCCAAGTCAAAACCTACCATCATGAACATCCAACAAAAACTTTAGTAGGATTTGTTTTTGATGGCGATGCCGATCGCATTGCGGCTGTAGATAGCAAAGGCAATTTCCTAAGTTCGCAAATCCTGATTCCGATCTTGCTAGAGCATCTTGCCAAGCATCGAGCCTTCAAAGGCGAGTTAATTAAAACGATCAGTGGCTCTGACCTAATGCCTAAAGTTGCTGCTCTCTTTGATTTGCCAGTCTACGAAACTCCTGTGGGTTACAAGTATATTGCTGAGAGAATGCTTTCTGGTATTCCTTGTTTATTAGGTGGCGAAGAATCAGGGGGTATTGGCTACGGCAATCACATTCCCGAACGCGATGCGTTGCTGTCAGCTTTGTATGTGCTCGAAGCGATCGCCAAATCAGGAAAAGACTTGAGTCTACTCTATAGCAATCTCCAAAAGGAAACCAACTTTGTCTCCTATTACGATCGCATCGACAAAAAATTATCAGGGATGGCTGCTCGCGAGAAGTTAGTATCCACTCTTCAGCAATTTTCGCTTACTGAAATCGCTGGACGAAAAGTAATTGATGCTAAAGCCCCCGATGGTTTTAAATTCCGTTTAGCTGATGGCAGTTGGTTGTTAATCCGCTTTAGTGGCACTGAGCCTTTACTACGTCTCTACTGCGAAGCTACTACCCCCGAACTTGTCAATAGAACTCTAAATTGGATTTCCAATTGGGCTGAACAATTCAATTAAATATCAATTATAGAGCTTACGAAAGAGAACGAAATGTAGGGGCAATTCATGAATTGCCCCTACGATTAAATGCGGGTTTCAATTCATTTTTGTGTAAGTCCTAAATTACATAAAGGGAGATCTTTGCGCTTCCTTTATGATTAACAAGCTTCAGCCTCTAATACACCACGCAAGGTTAATAATCCTTTTTTGATCTGGCGCGAAATTGTAACCGCGCTAACACCAAGCATTTTAGCAACTTCCCGTTGAGGCAGGTCTTCGATAAAGACAAACTCAACAATTTCTCTAGTACGTTGCTCTAAAAGAGATAGAGCTTGCTGTAAACGGAACTTCTCATCCTGTTGCAGTTGCATATTGCTTCTAGGATCGGCAACTAGATCGCCAATGGATGCAGAGTCTTCTTCTTCAGAACGGATTGGTGCGTCCAGACTTAAAGGAGCACGATTTTGACAGGCGAGTTTGGCTTCTTGCCATTCAATCAGGGTGACTCCAAGAGCATTGGCGACTTCCTGAGTAGAAGGTTCTCTTTGTAATGTATTGCGTAATTTTTGCATGATCCGCACTGATTGCTGTTGCAAATCCATCCAACGGCGAGGAATCCGCACAGATGCACTTTTGTCACGGAGATAATGCTGAATTTCACCACGAATGTAGCGCACGGCAAAGGAGCTAAAGGCATATCCACGATTTAGTTCAAAGCGATCAACGGCTCCAATCAAACCCAACGCCCCAACCTGTAAGAGATCGTCATATAACTCGGAGTGACGATCTGCCCAAAAATGAACTTCTTTCTTGACTAGACCAATATTCAGACGAACAAGGCGATCGCGCAAATATGCTGATGGTGCTTGGCGATATTGCTTGAGTAGTTCGAGGGTCGTGGTTTTATCTTCTGCTGAAAACTCACGTACTTTGTTGTGAGTATAGGCGCTGCCTGACTGAGCAGAAATATTAGAATTAATGGCGAAGGTTGCGGTAGTCATAGTTTTGCCCTGAACTAATCAAGCTCATTAATCAAGTCTTGTGCGGAAATACTTTGTTGATGTAGTTAGATTAGTTGCTTTAGGTGCGATCGGTCACCTTTCAAGGTGTTAGGAATTATCAAATCTAAAAAACAG
>CAIJEA010000384.1 GCA_903819605.1 uncultured cyanobacterium
GCTTTTACCTGAAACCGCTCTAGAAGTTGTTTGTGACATTCAGTTAAGTTGGATTCTTCAACATTATCGATCGCCATTGTTTTTCCTTGTTGATAGGGTTGCCATTGACCATCCTGAAAACAAGTATCTTGGATATCTATCCCAAGAGAAGATATCCATTTAGGATTGACTGATTCTACTTCTACAGTGCCATTCCAATCAGAATGAAATCGATAAATTAGAACGCGATCGGCTTTGAGGAATTTACGAATTTCACTGACAGAGGTATTGAGAATATCTTTGAGATCTAGAGATTGGCGGATACGCAGAGCAATGTCAGATAAGATGATCGATCTCCAATTTTGTTTATGTAAATCCTTCTCAGCTTTACGTTTCTCCACAAACTGCCCAATCTGTCTACACATGGAAGAAACAATATCAAAAAGTTCTGGGCTTGATTGATGATGTTGCCGACTAAATAGCGCGATCACAGCCAGAACTGTATCGCTCTCGCCAAGAATGGGAAAACAAAAAGCACATTGTAATCTTAATTTTTTGGCTGCTTTCCATCTCAGAAATTTTGGATATTGACAGATGTCATCGATTAACTGTGGCTTTCCTTCTGCCCATACAGAGCCAATTAAACCAGAGTCATATTTGATTGCCATCGTTTGTGAGGTCTGGATTAGTTCAGTTGCGTCAAAACCTTCTAATACATGACTAGTCATTAATCGTAAAACTTGAGGTTCAGAGCTAACGAGCCAAAGTTCTCCCACATCCCAAGATAAATGTTGGCAAAGGATTTGTAATATCCTTGTTGCGGCTTTATTAAAACTGATCGATTCTGCTAATATGCGGGCGATCGCATACTGAACAGCCAATAATTTTTCTGCTTTCTGGCGGCGGACACGAGCGCGGGCAATCAAAATAGAAGCGATCGCTACTAACCCTAACAGACCACTATAAACCCATATTAATTTGATAATTAGTGATTGAGACTTAGTTCTTAAGATGGTTTTTGGAACGTAAGATACTAACTTAAAGTAAAAGGAATCATCTAATCGAGAATTTTTCCGTTCTTCTAATTGCAATCCTTGAGGAATCAAATGTACAGTCGAAAAGCTAAACAATCCTGCGGTTGTTTCAAATTGTCCTTTTTCGCTATTTGCAATTTCTTGCCACTCACGCGGAAAATCATTGGCAAATGTTCGATTTTGACGATCTGGCAGGGCAAAGCCCCATTCATCTTCATGCTTAGGTGCTAAAAGCCAAAAGCCTTTATTGTCTAATAACATACAATCGCCTATGCTATCACCAACCTTACAAAGCTCTTGGATACGGTCAATAATTTTTTTGCCAGAATAATCTAAAAAAACTCGACCTTGAATCTGATTTCGCCTATCAAATACTGGAAATGCAAAACGAATAATTGGATAATAAGGAACTTGAATTCTGCCATTTTGTTTGAGCAACTCAAATCCTGAAATAGATATTTTTCCTTGCTTTGATTCAAACGTATTTTGAAAAGTAGATAGATCCTCTTTTTGCACTGGAGAACTTGCAACTGCTATCTCTTGATCGTTTCTATAGATTACTTCAACATTCTGAGTTTGATTGAGATCGCTAAACTGAATGCGTGTATAAATTAGTTTTCGCTCTAAAAAAGACCGATATTGCTGGGTAACTTCTTGCAAATATTCTGATTTGTTTTCTAACAATTCTTGAAGTTCTTGCTGCTTTGCTAGAGTAATGCCATCAGAAATAGGTGTTTCAAATATTCCAGTTATACTTTGGGACTGGAGAGCAACTGTATTTAATTCTTTGAGCCTTAGAGAAGAACTTTCCGAAGTTTCATATTGATAATGCAAATAACTAATTATGCCCCCCCCTGATATTGAAATCGGAAGAAAAATCGCTAAAAAATTAGTAAAAACTTTATTTAGTGATATTTTCATAAGCTTGACGGAACCTAATTGTTATAAGCTTCTTGAAAGCTAAGATTTATTAACAAACTTCGATCTATTAATCTATATATCTCAATAAATATAGCAGTAGCCAGTTATGTTAGGGCA
>CAIJEA010000385.1 GCA_903819605.1 uncultured cyanobacterium
AAATCAGCAACTGGTTCACCAGTCACTTCACGCTGATTTTCATAGGTAATATCTGCACCCATTTCGGCAAGAATTTCCAAAACACCTGTACGGGTCGGATTAATGCCAACATTCTCGATTACTAGATCGGAATTAGGAACTATTGATGCTGCCACAAGCCAAAAAGCCGCCGAGCTAATATCGCCAGGCACTGTCACCTCTTGTCCGACCAGTTTTGCGCCACCTTTCACAGCAACAGTATTGGTATCAATATCAACGGTGACTTTTGCGCCAAAGGCAGCCAACATCCTTTCGCTATGATCGCGCGATCGCTCTGGCTCGGTGATAATCGTTTCACCATCAGTCATCAAGCCAGCCAGCATAATGCAGGACTTGACCTGAGCTGATGCGACAGGTGATTGATAGTGAATTGCTTTGAGATTTTGACCCGAAATTGCGAGCGGTGCTTTGGCTCCATTTTCTCTACCCCAAATATGTGCCCCCATCTGCCGTAAAGGGTTGACCACGCGAGACATGGGACGCGATCGCAAAGAATGATCGCCTGTAACTGTAAAAAAGCGATCGGGATGACTCGCTAAAATCCCTAACATCAAACGCAAAGTCGTGCCCGAATTACCAGCATTCAGCACATCCACAGGCTCTCTAAGATTGCCCAGCCCAATTCCTCTAACGGTAACTAATTCAGAATTAAGTTCTGAGATCTCTGCTCCCATCGCCTTGAAACAAGCCGCTGTACTGCGTGGATCTTCACCCAGAAGTAATCCTCGAATTTTTGTCTCGCCCTCAGCAAGTGAGCCAAGCATCAACGCCCGATGCGAAATGGACTTGTCACCTGGGATCGTAATCCTGCCGCGTAAGCCCTGTGGCAATTGGGTTGCATCAATATTTAGGATGTGATGGGGTTGCGTAGTATCGAGTTCGATCATGTTAGAGTCATTTAGCAATTAGTATTAGATTAAGACAAAATCACGGCAAATTTCGACTTATATCAACGTCATCACTAGCTTTTATGAATCCCACTGAGCCAAATCCTGCTGATTTAAATGCGATCGCCACAGACGATATAACAGGGATTAATACGCCTCCCCAACCGCCACAAAATCTGGGGACGTTTCTCGATCGCCTTTATGGGACGTTGTTTCTGCCCCAAGCGACCTTTGAACAACTGAAGGCTAATCCTGCTTTTCCTCAAGCTGCGATCGTAGTTGCTTTGGTAAATATTCTGGAAACCTTACGTCTCGATCAATTGACAATCTACAGAATTGTCTGGTCGGTGATAGGTGGCATTATTGGCTGGGTATTTTTTACGTTTCTGCTCAAGCAATTAGCTAGTGTTTTTCAAAAACAGGTCACGATGCTTGAATTACTAACTCTAACGGGGTTTGCTAGTCTACCTTGGCTCTTTATGGCTCCTGCTCTCAGCTTACCGTCACAGTCTCGCTTTCTCGCAGGGATCGCTGTCATCATCTGGTTTGTCATCTGGCAAGTATGGAGTGCATCCGTCGCATTAGGAATTAAAAGGCTGAAAACTCTGGCGATCGTACCTTTGGCGATCGCAGGTGGTGTGGTTGCCTTAATTTGGTTAGGTAATGCCATTAAGTTGTTAATCAGTATTAGTTAAGAATTGCTTAGGCAATTTAAAACTATTACTATGGCTTCATAAAGTCGTTAAAACTGATTTGCTAGTCTCAATTGTTTGCGCGTAGTATTCTTGTAACTGTTGGGTTGCGGCATCCCAGCCCCACTTTTCCGCTTCTAAACGCGCTTCTATACACATTGATTCATCACGATTTTGCAAGAGATTTTGAGTTGCTTGAGTTAACCCATTACTGTCATTAGGATCGAACAAATAGCCATTAATTCCATTCGTGACAATGTCAGGAATCCCACCCGAATTTGCGGCAACTACGGGACAACCAGCCGCCATTGCCTCCAGCAAGACTAATCCGAGAGTTTCTGTGCGTGATGGGAAGAGAAAGGCATCGCTAGAAGCAAAGGCGGAGGCAAGATCGTCACCACGCAGATAGCCCACAAAATTGGTGTTGGTATCGGCAAAAATTTTCTCTAACTCTTGCCGATAGGGGCCATTTCCCACCAGCGCTAACCGACTATTCGGAATTGCTTGGAGTACGGGTAGAATTTGCTGAATTTCTTTCTCTGCCGAAAGTCTGCCCACATAAAGAAACAGAGTATCTTCAGGATGCCCCTGTGTAAGTCGCGATCGCATCTCAGCACTCTTAAAGCGCGGATGAAACTGCACAGTATCTACGCCACGCTGCCAGAGATCGAGACGCTCAACACCATGCGATCGCAGTTCATCAATCATCACCGTCGAAGTGCAAAGATTTAGAGCTGCTTGATTGTGTGTATTTTTGACTAATTCCCACATTACCCCTTCAAGAAATCCTAAACCGTAATGCTGTAAATATTGCGGTAAATGGGTGTGATAGGAAGCCATCAGCGGGTAATTCATCGATTTGGCATAATATAAACCTGCCATCCCTAAAATTGCAGGATTTACAATATGCACAATGTCAGGTTTAAATTGCTCTAGGGCATGACCAATCGAAGGGCGAGGCAGAGCTACTTTTAGTTCTGGATATAGAGGAAAATCAAATGCCGATACGCCATAAATCTCTGCCCCACAATATTCTTTAAGTCCACCATCGGGTGAAAAAACCAATACTTGATTTCCGAGTTTGACCAGATACTCAACGGTATATTTGAGGCGGGTAACGATGCCATCAATTTTTGGTAAAAATGTCTCGGTAAATATAGCGATACGCATAGTAATGACTGTACGGGATCGTTTGCTGTGGGTTGACAGCATCATAAAAGAAAAAGCACCCTATAGAGTGCTTTTTCTGTAAACCTTAAAAAACGATGCTCTGCACCGCTTTTTTTGTTAGAGATTAGATAAAGCGCCACGCGCTCCTAGTTGATTAACCTTGAGATATTCCGTATTAACGCCCGATTCACGAGTAAGTGAAACTTTCCCT
>CAIJEA010000386.1 GCA_903819605.1 uncultured cyanobacterium
CGCCGCCGCCGAGTTGTATCTGAAATCGGTTTTGCTGCGTTTGAGCACATTCAGGGCTTCTTGCGATTCGCCTTTGTCGAGCAGCACCTCGGCCAGGCGGGCGTACACCGCCGGGCTTTTGAAGCTGTTTCTCTGTGAATAATTATTGGTGCGCGGCTTCGCCGCGCACCAATAATTATTCACAGGAAGTTGGTAATGATGAAAATTTATTTTGGTTAAAGTCTTAAAATCAACCTAAGTTAGGCTTTAATCAAAATCGATTGTAGGGTTTTAAATGGTAATTTCTGGGATGTCATCAATACTATTGGTTATAACGCCTGTTAATATCTCGCCGCGATCGCAGCGATCTTGAAACTCACAACATTTACAAGTTGAACTATTAAGAGGTAATTTTGGGTATCCCTGTGAATTATCCTGACCATCTTCAAAAGCTTGGTTGATTTCTTTCAAGATTTTTTGTAACTTTTTTTCAGTTTGATTGTAGTCAAATTGAGAGTAAGGAATAATCACAGATTGAGCTGTATTAGCAAACCAATAGGTCATTGATAACTGCTCAGGTGCGTAGTTAGTTGTTTTCGCTAATAGATATAGGTACAGTCGCGTTTGCCAGTTAGCCTGCAATTTTTTAGCAGTGATTGCCACTTGATGGGTTTTCCAATCAAGTATTTGGGCTTGGCGATCGCCCAAGATCAAAAAGTCATAAATTGCGGTTAGGACAAAATACCCTTGACTGCGATCGCTATTCTGACTATGATGCAGCGACATTTCTCTAGAGATTTCTTTTGGCGTTTCTTTTGGTATTTCTAGCGTGCGTCGGTGTTCACAAAGGCGATCGCCAAGAATCACTTGTGGCGGTTGATTTTCAAAAGCAGTCAACCATTTTTGTAATTTAATATTACTGCTCGCTAATGTTGATACATCTAGCCCCAGCTCTTTTTGCTGCATGAGTAAGTGAAAATTTGCCCCTAACAGCAATTTCTCTTGGCTACTCAAATCAGCTTCAGGTAAACTCAATTCCTCTAAATATTTATATTGGTACTTACGCCGACAAGTTTCCCATGTATTGAGATGTCCTTGAGAAATTGAAGTAATTAGAGAAATAGCTGACATTGTAGATTTGCGTTCTTGTAGTACCATATCGTCAAACGATCGCCATCACCTATGAGTGCATCCGCTATTCCCGACTCTAATTCACCGATGCGCCGATTTTTAAAAATCGTCAATTTGCGACCAGATGAAGCTGAGCGCACATTTTTGATGTTTTTATTTTATGGTGCGACATCGATCGGAGCGGTGTGGCTTGAGTATTCTAGTTCTACCTTATTTCTTGAAGCCTTTAAAGCCGAAAATCTGACTTGGGTTTATATAGCTACTGCTTTTGTCATAACTGCTTTTGGCGTGTTTTACTCTTGGTTGCAAAAGCTTTTTCCATTACGTTGGGTCATGCTTGGCATCTCTTGCCTATTAGCCTTACCATTGCCTTTCGCTTGGATGGGACTGATGCACAAAGGTACATGGATATACATGGCAGCCGTATTCAGTATTCGCCTCTGGGTTGAAGGCATTTATGTACTCAGTAACATCAACAATGATATTGCCGCCAACCAATTATTTAATATTCGTGAAATTAAACGTGCATTTCCGTTAATCAGTACTGGGATTATCGTTGCGGAAATTGTTGGTGGTTTTTCCTATCCCTTTTTGGTAAGTTTAGGCGGGGCAGCTAATATGACCTTAGCGACTTGCTTGATGCTACTTATTGGATCTTGTTTACTCTTTTATTTAAGCACTCGCTATCGTCAAGCATTTCCCAACTCAGTTTATAGCGGCGGTGAAGATAGTGAAATTACCAGTCGTTCTCTACAGGGAAATCTGCTGAAATATGTATGGCTCCTATTTGGCTTTTTCATCGCTGCTCAAGTTTTATTTTTCATGATCGAGTTTCAGTATCAGACACAACTCGAAACTAATCTAAAAACAGAAGAAGCGATCGGTAGCTTTTTAGGCATATTTGGCGGCATTATGGGAGTCTTCAAGCTGACATTACAGCTTTTTGGCTCTAGTCGGATTATTGAGCGCATTGGTGTATTTTTTGCAGTACTTATGCCACCTATCGGCATTATTATCACTGGGACGCTCGCAGGTTTTGCTCCATTTGGCTTATTAGCAGGTTTTGTTGTCTTAAAATTCTTTGATGAGCTATTTCGGTTTACGATCGTAGCCGCAACTGCACCTACCCTATTTCAGGCAGTACCAGACTTATTTCGCAGTCAGATCCAGTCCTTTGTCAGAGGCATTGCCGACCCTCTAGCAACTGGTGGCGCGGGGGTTTTGATTTGGGTTGTTAGTGAAATTTTTAAACAACGCGGCATTGGTTCCGATATTTTTTCCCATTGGTTTGCCGCAGTCATTGTTTTAGTTGCAGTGGTTTGGGTCGTAATTATTTGGCTACTACGTCGAGGATATCTAGAACTTTTAATTAAAAGTGTAGAGAGAGGACAACTGAGTCTTTTGGCGGTAGATACACGCGAGTTACGTCGAGCTGTATCTGAGTCAATGTCAAGAGCTGAAACTCAGATTGAGCAATCAGTTTGTATCGATCTACTTACCCAAATTGTTCCTCAGTCAGTTGCCGAGACCCTTGCCCCGTTGCTGTCGCAAATGACTCCAGATATTCAGGCACAGAGCATAGACGCAATGCTCGAAAATCCTGAACCGAGGTATTTGCCATATATTCGCGAGGTGATGCAATCTCCTAATGCTTCGCCTCAGGTTCAGGCTCTATGTTTACGCTATGTATTGTTAGCCGATGAAAAAGATCGCGACATTGATAGTTTACGAAATTACTTGGGTCCAGAACAAAATCCCATTATTCGTGGTACAGCCGTCGCATTAATGATGCGTCTAGGAGCTTCTTCTCAAGTGGCTGAGGCGACTAATACTTTGCGACACATGATTACTAGCTCATCTCAACCTGAGCGGGTTCTTGGCTGTCGGGCTTTAGCTGAAGCTGCTTTCATGCAGTCTTTAAGGTTTTATGTACCTAATCTATTACAAGATCCTTCGATTGAAGTGCGTTGTGCATTGCTAAGGGCGATCGCCTCAACCCGTGCAAGTGAATATTTCCCATCGATTATTCGCGGGTTACATTATAAAGCCACGCGCAAAGCTGCCCATGAAGCCTTAGTGACGCTTGGTGACGATGCAATTAGCTCTTTAATTGAACTTGCCTACAACGATCGTAGTCCTGACAATGTGAGAATCCAAGCATGGGATATTTTGGGGGAAATCGCCACACAGACTTCAATTTCGGTATTAGCTAATAATCTATCTAAATCATGGGGTAAACATCGGCGACAAATTTTGCGTACCTTGATTCGTATTCCTCAAGAACTCGGTATTGAAGCCATTCTCGAACTAATTGGGCGTAGTGGCATTGAGAAAATGGTAATTCAAGAATTGGGAGTAATGACCGAGGCTTGGGCAGGCATTGAGGATATGCCAGTGGATAAAATTTCGACGACGGAATCAGGATTATTACTAGATTCTTTACAAAATGAGGCGATCGACAGCTTAGATCGAATTTTCTTGTTGATGAAGCTGCTTTATTCAGCATCCGCAATTCAGGCGGCTGCTTTCAATATTCTTTCTGGCTCTAAAAGTAGTCTTGCCCGTGGTATGGAAATTTTAGATAACACAGTCGATCTAAGCGTTAAGCAAATTTTATTGTCGGTGGTTGATAATCGCTCGATATCAGATAAGTTAGCAATACTTTCTACCATTCATCCTTATCAGCCTTTGTCTCCACTAAATCGTTTACAGCAGCTTGTCGATTTACGCTATTGCTTATCAGATTGGACGTTAGCATGTAGCTTTCATGTAGCGAGAACTCAAGGCTGGAGTTTGCCTGCAAATACGATGTTGAAATGCCTATCACATCCAACAGGTTTTGTAAGAGAGGCGGTAATCTCCTATTTGCAAGTTGCTTCACCGCGATCGCTAGTTAAAATTTTGCCTCACTTATTAAAGGATCGTGATTCGCTGGTTTTAGCTCAAGCTCGGGCAATTTCCTATTACTTTCAAAATAATCAGAAAAACACTCTAAATCTAAGTGATAATTCCCATGAGAGAAAAGAGCTAGATGCTGAAATAAAAGCCAGAATGAGCGGCAAACCGAATGGGTATGGGGAGTCATAGGCAATGCTAACTAGTATTGATCGTTTGTTGTTAGTGCGTGGAGTTCCTATCTTTAAGGAGCTGCGTGATGACTTCTTAGTTCGTCTTGCTTCGATTATGAACGAGGTGTCCTATCCATCGGGCAAAATGATTTTCGCGCAGGGACAGGAGGGACGCTCTCTCTATATTGTTGTAGCGGGACGGGTTCGAGTGCATTTGGGGGACAAAGACTTAGCGGTTTTAGATAAGGGGAGTTGTTTTGGCGAAATGTCTCTGTTTGATGCTGAGCCGCGATCGGCATCAGTGACAGCGGTTTCTGGCTGTGATTGTCTAGTATTAACGCAGCAGCAACTTTACGAGGCGATCGACGAGACCCCTGATATTGCTGTAAACATTATTCGCTTGTTATCGCGACGCATTCGCAGCCAAAATATTCAGCTTAACGAGTTGCAGGCTTCTAAGCAAGCTTAAAACTCTGTTTTATCTAGTCTCAGGCATCACAAATTGCGATCAGTTAATTTTGCATTCCTGATACAGCTTTTTAAACTTTTGCTGCTGAATATTATGATCGACAATCGGCAGGGGATAACCGCGTTTTTTGCATTGGTGAGGTGGGATGTTGCCACTTAATAATTCGGCGATCGTTAAGCCTTGTAACTCAGGCAACCAGCGCAAAATGTATTCGCCTTCGGGATCGTATTTACGAGATTGTGAAGCAGGATTAAAAATTCGCAAAGGTTTAGGGTCCATGCCACTCGAAGCGCTCCATTGCCAACCGCCATTATTTGCTGCTAAGTCCCCATCCAAGAGCTTTTGCATAAAATAGCGTTCGCCCCATTGCCAATTGATAATCAAATCCTTAGTCAAAAAACTAGCGACGATCATTCGACAACGGTTATGCATCCAGCCAGTTTGGTTGAGTTGCCGCATGGCAGCATCAACAATCGGATAGCCTGTGCGCCCCTCACACCAAGCCACAAATTTCTCTTCGTCATCATCCCAGGGAAAACTTTGCATTTGTGGACGATATGCGCCTGTTTCTAATTTGGGAAAGTGAAAAAGCACATGCTGATAAAATTCGCGCCACGCTAGTTCTTGTTGCCATGTGGTGATTCCTATGGCTTCTTCTTCACTACGGACAAGTTGTTCCGAAGCGATCGCCTTTTCCCACACTCTCCTGATCCCCACTGTCCCGAAGCGCAAATGTGGGCTTAATGCAGATGTTCCTGCATGAGCGGGAAAATCACGTTCTGTCTGATAACGTAAAATCCCATTACCATCACAAAAGGTTTCTAACAATGCTAAAGCTGCCGCTTCACCAGTTTTTGGCAAGGTGATGTCGTTGATAAATTTGAGTTCCCGTAAACTTGGCAAAGGAATTATAGGTAGATTTGCATAATTTGCTAAGCCCTCTAATTTTTGTGGTGCATCAAAAGGTTTTGGTTTTGGTTTGCATTGCCAGTTGCGCCAAAAAGGCGTGTAAACCTTATAGGGTTCGCCTGTTTGAGTAGCGATCGCATCGGGCGCAATCAATCCAATATCGACAAAACTCTGAACCTTGATCCCCAATCTTTGTAAAGTATTTTGGGCTTCGCGATCGCGCTTAATGGCAAAGGGTTCGACATCTTGATTGAAAAATACATGAGTTGCCGAAACTGCTTTTGCTAAATTACAGATCGAAGCGATCGGCTGACCATGCATAAATAACAAATCGCTCCCCAAACGGCGATAGTTGGTTTGCAACTCACGCAAACAGCCCAGCATGAAATCAACCTTGCTGCCTTCAGTCACGCCATCATCAAGAATATCAGGATCGAAAATGAATACCCCCAGCACGATCCCCCGATCCCCAACTTGGGCGATCGCCTCGCTCAAAGCAGGATTATCATCAATTCGCAAATCACGACGATGCCAGACTAAAGCGATAGGTTGCCCTGATAATTTTTCAGGATTTTTTCCAGAATAACTGGCTGTTTGAGTCATAAATATTGATGGCATTATACTTAAATCACATATCTATTCTATACAGACTAAAAATCGCGATTTGGAGTTGTTTATCATGCCCGTTAAAAGCGCGATCGCGCAGATACTTCCTTCCCAGTGAATAATTAGGCTTGTGCGCGGCTAAGCCGCGCAAGCCTAATTATTCACTTTATGATTCTGGTGAGAAGGGAGTAGGAATAAATGAGTGTCAACAAGAAATAAATTTGTTTCACGATCAGAATGTCATGGAATCGTGAATATTATGCTCCCGAAACATAAATTCTCAGTTAAATAATTGTCCAACATCTCAAAGTTTATGGTTCGATAGGACAATAGCTTTACCCTTCGCCTTAGGGGCATCAGCAGAACGGCATTAAGACAAGTAACCATTCAGGAATAATTCTATGCAAACAAATGTTGCTAATCAAACCAGCAATATTACGGTAGAAGACGATCGCACAGGTTTAAGTATCGAAACCCTTAAGCGTGCCTTTGCCGACAACCTGTTCTACATCCAAGGCAAACTCGCTTCCCTTGCTAACTTTACCGACTATTACATGGCGTTGTCGTTCACCACACGCGATCGCTTGTTGCAACGTTGGCTCCAGACCCTCAAGGTATATCACGAACAAGACATCAAAACTGTCTATTATTTATCTGCCGAATTTTTGATGGGGCGACATTTAGGTAATAGCCTAATTAACCTTGATTTGTACGAATCAATCGAGCAAGCTGTCAGAGAGTCTGGGCTAGACCTTAATGAATTGCTAGAGCAAGAACCCGATCCAGGCTTGGGTAACGGCGGTCTAGGACGCTTAGCTGCTTGTTTCCTTGATTCCCTTGCCACCTTAGAAATTCCTGCAATGGGTTATGGCATCCGCTACGAATTTGGAATTTTTAACCAATCAATTCAACATGGTTGGCAGGTAGAGATCCCTGACAAATGGCTAAAATGTGGCAATCCTTGGGAAGTAGTGCGCTATGAATCCACCGTCCAAGTTAAATTTGGTGGGCATACTGAAATCTATAACGACGATCGTGGTCGTCCCCGTACCCATTGGATTCCTAGCTTCACTGTCGAAGGTATTCCCCACGATACACCCGTCCCTGGATATCAAACCAATACGGTGAATACTCTAAGATTGTGGAAAGCCGAAGCAGGTGAAGACTTTAATTTCCAAGCCTTTAACTCTGGCGACTATGATGGTGCTGTGGCAACCAAAATCAAATCGGAAACCATTTCTAAAGTTCTCTATCCCAACGACAATACTCCCCAAGGTCGTCAGTTGCGTCTAGAACAGCAATTTTTCTTTGTGTCCTGCTCACTTCAAGATATCATTCGCCGCCATCTCAATAAGTACGGTCGTTTGGATAACCTAGCCGATCATGCCGCAGTCCAGCTAAACGACACTCATCCAGCAATTAGCATTGCTGAAATGATGCGCCTGCTTGTAGACGAACATCAAATGTTCTGGGATGAAGCATGGCGGATCACACAGAACACCTTTGCTTACACTAACCA
>CAIJEA010000387.1 GCA_903819605.1 uncultured cyanobacterium
CTCCCGCAGGAGAGGGGAACAAGAAAATAATAAGGGTTTTGCTCCCCTTCTCCTGCGGGAGAAGGGGTTGGGGGATGAGGGTTCCACGTAACATCACTAATTTAGTAGAAATTTAGAGTTTAGATTTAGAGCGCGATGTAGTTTTAGTTGTGGTGCTAGTCGAAGGTACATCTGCACTAAATGAGCTTGCACGCTCAGGCTTCGGCTCAGATCCCAGTATGCTTACCTGCTCATACTTCTCTTCTGCGCGCTCTTCAGCCGCTTCACGCAGTTCAGGAACAAACTCAGAACCTTTTAGCCTCATGCCTAGCTCAAATAGTAGCTCAGCCATATCATCCTTGGAGAGCTTATCTTCACGGAGAATCGAGAAATGACGATCTAATTCTTCTAAAACAAGCGATCGCAGTTCACGATTATCATTTTGGAGATTATCTCTAGTTTGAGCAAGTTCATCACGCAGCGCAATTCTTTGCGCTTCAACCGTCTCATCAAGCGTCTCAATACTATTAGTAAACTTGCGATTAATGCGATCGAATTGTTGGCGCAGATCGGCGGCTTCTTCTTGAGTTGATGCACTAATAGTTTTTAGGCGCTTGTCAATTGACTCGACAGCATTGCGTAACTCGATCGCTAAAACCGATTTTAATTCGTTCAGGCGATCGCGTACATCCTGCTGGATTGACGAAATATCGGATTCTGCCTTATCTAGCCGACTAGTATATTCGCGCAAATGTGCGCCGAAGATGATATCGCGAATTTGATCAATATTGCCTAAACGTTCGCGGATTTCATCTCTGGTAATTTCACCCATTGGATTGCCTCTAGGAATGATTGGAATAGGTATTAAAGTTTTAGCCTTAAGGCTTTATATATGCTGACAAAAGCCAACAAATTTAACCATAGCAAAGTCTTGCCACTTTTGCTGTATAGCACAATCAACTAAACTCAAAAGCAAATTGTTAAATAGCATCCCCTTCTAATTTTCGGCTGCAATTGGGTAAGATAAGCACAGCAATGCTAGTTAGCATTGTCACTATTAGTAAAATATGTCTGCGATCGCTCAATTACCATCAAAAAAGTTACGCTGGCAAAGAATTAAAAGTTCTTCACTGACTCGCCAACGCGAAGTATTTTTAGCTGCCTTTACATTTCTATTTTTTATCTGGTGGGATAAATTTTGGCAAAACAACACATCGCGGACTCGTAGCAAAAGAGCGGACTGGTTAGTACGCGACATGTTGGAATTAGGACCAACTTTTATCAAAATTGGTCAGGCTCTCTCCACTCGCGTCGATCTTTTACCTCCCGAATACATTAGTGCCCTAGCCCAACTTCAAGACAAAGTACCAGCCTTTAGTGCCAAAGAAGCTAGAGAAATCATTGAGCTGGAACTTGGGAAATCAATCTACAATATCTATCGGGATTTTGATGAAGTTCCCCTTGCTGCGGCTAGCCTTGGACAAGTCCATCGCGCCACCCTCTACTCAGGTGAAGAGGTCGTTGTCAAGGTTCAACGTCCTGGATTAAGAAGACTGTTTGATCTGGATTTGCTTGCAGTGGGAAAACTTCTCAAAGTATTTCGGCGTTATTTTGCTTGGACGCGGAAATACAATTTGGAAGGGATTTATGAGGAGTTTTTTACAATTCTCTATCAAGAGATTGACTATGCAATCGAAGCTAGCAATGCCGATCGCTTCCGTAAGAATTTTACTGGTTATCCCCGTATAATCGTGCCTAAAGTCTATTGGGAATATTCCACCTCAATGGTTTTGACTTTGGAATATGTGCCTGGTATTAAAGTGGACGATCGCCAAGGTTTAGAAGCCTGTGGTTTGAATCCCAAAGAAATTAATCAATTAGGAATTTGCTGCTATCTCAAACAGCTTTTGCAAGATGGTTTTTTTCATGCCGATCCGCATCCTGGTAATTTAGCTGTTAGTCCCAGTGGCAGCCTTATTTTCTATGATTACGGCATGATGGCGGAAGTCAAAACGATGGCTAAGGATCAAATGGTAAAGACATTCTTTGCGGTACTTCGTAAAGATACTAATGAAGTGGTCGATACTTTGATGAGCATGGGTTTTATTGAACCGATCGCGGATATGAGTCCGATCAAACGGATGTTGAAATTTGTGTTGGATCGCTTTACCGAAAGACCCGTAAATATTTATGAGTTTGAGCAAATTAAAGGTGAAATAGTTGCCATTTTTGAGAAGCAGCCTTTTCGGTTACCACCGCAAATGACCTATTTACTTAAATCTCTCACGACCCTTGATGGCATCGCCAGAATTCTCGATCCAGAATACAACTTCACCACCGCAGCCCAGCCCTTTGTGAAAAGTATTGTCCTGACTAAAGGACGCGGTAATACCTTAGGCGCTTTAGCGCAGCAAGCTAAGGACTTTTTAGTTTATCAGATCAATAAGCCGAGTCGGATGGAGATCTTGCTGGAACGTTTGGAAGAGCGCATCGAACGCGGTGAGTTGATGATTCAAGTTAAATCTTCAGAGAGCGATCGCACGCTTAAACGAATTAACATTGCTGTTAAAGCCCTAATATATGCTTGTTTTACGGGCTTTTTGGTGTTAGCTGGAGCCGTGTTATTAGTTGGCACATCAGGGACATATGCGAGTTGGGCGATCGCTGTTTTTGTTTGTGCAGGTTTCTCTGCACTGTCCTTGATTCGTGCACTAGTGCAGCTATCGATTCGCGAAAAAATTGACAACATTGCCGAACAGTAATTTAAGCGCCGCATAAATTACTGCAAGCTGGCGGCTCAAAGCGCTGTAATCACAACACATGATTAAGATCGGATGGGGATAGGCGATCGTTCATAATCTGACCGTCTCGGAACCAGATGATACGTTGAGTATTGCGGGCAACATCCGCTTCATGGGTAACCATGATCACAGTAATTCCACTAGCATTCAACTCGCCAAAGAGTTGCATAACTTCATTAGTTGTATGCGAATCGAGTGCCCCTGTCGGTTCATCCGCTAACAACATCACAGGATTATTGACGATCGCCCTGGCGATCGCTACCCTTTGCTGCTGTCCGCCAGACATTTGATTGGGACGATTATTTAATCGATGTCCCATCGCAACTCGTTCTAGAGCTGCTGCCGCCCGTTCTTTTTGTTCCTTAGGACGCACGTTAGCATAGGCCATTGGCAACATCACATTTTCGATTGCCGAGAGTTGTGCCAAAAGGTGATACTGCTGAAAGACAAAGCCAATTTTGAGATTGCGAACTTTAGCGAGGTCGCGCTCCTCCATATGCGACACATTTTGCTCGTCTAGAAAATATTGTCCTGATGTGCTGCTATCAAGACAGCCAATAATGTTCATGCAGGTAGATTTACCAGAACCTGATGCTCCCATAATCGCGCAATATTCACCTTCTTTGATCACAAAACTCACATCATCTAAGGCTTTGACAAGCGTATCGTCTTGACCGTAATACTTACAGACATTATTTAAACGGACGATTTCACGTTTTGATGCAGATATTTCAGGGATTGGCGCGATCGCGTTGGTAGTAATCATTTTGTAAAGGAAATAGTGACTGTGTTAGGCATAACGCATTAAAGCTAAATACTGCGTAGAGCAACAATTGGGTCAAGTCGAGCAGCTTGTCGGGCGGGGAAGATACCAAAGAACAAGCCAATCCCGCCAGACACGCCAACGGAGAGGCAAATTGCTCCGATGGAGACTCCTGCTTGCAAAGGTGATATTGCGGCGATCAAGAAAATTCCGCTAATGCCGATCGCTGTGCCGATCGCTCCGCCGAGTAACGATAAAATTACCGATTCGATGGTGAACTGCATGAGAATGTCACTAGGGGAAGCGCCGATTGCCTTGCGAAGTCCAATTTCTTGAGTCCGCTCCGTGACCGATACCAGCATGATATTCATGATGCCAATTCCACCGACAAAAAGTGAGATACCTGCGATCGCCGCCAACAGAATCGTTAACGCCCCCGTGATATTGCCGACAATTTCTAAGGCATCCTGTTGGGTACGAACTGTAAACGTGTCATCAGCATTTGTATCTGAAGTGCGATGTCGCAACCGCAATAGGTTAGAAATTTGAAATTGAGCCGCGCCCACATTGTCATTGCTCGTTGCCGAGACATTAATTACGGCAACGGCAACGCCATAGGGCGAGGTTTTGCCAGTAATTCGGCTCGACATCGTCGTAATTGGTAAAAAGATCGTGTCATCTTGATTAGTGCCGAGAAACGCACCTTTCTCCGACATGATGCCAATCACCTCATAACTTGTGCCACGCATTCTTACCGTTTGTCCGATCGCCTTACCTTGGGGAAATAAATCCTTGGCGATCGCGGCTCCTAGGGTAATAACTCGCGCATTACGTTTAATATCTTCTTCATTAAAAAAGCGTCCTGAGCTGACTTCAGCATTTCTGACGATCGCATAGGAATCAGTCGTACCAATTAAAGTAGCGCGTTTAGTATTGTTGCCCGCGATCGCTAGCTCTGAGCCGTTGATCTGCGGTGCAACGCTGCGAACTGTTGGGACTTGGGTAGCGATCGCATCAGCATCAGCTAGTACTAATCGGTTGGGAGGTGCGATCACATTACGACGAGCATTGTCAGTGCCTGTGATTATAAAAATCACATCAGTGCCAAGTGACTGAAACTGTTGCGATGCGTACTTTTGTGCCCCCTGACCAATGCCAACCATCAAAATTACTGAGGCATTACCAATGATGATACCTAGCATCGTCAATGTGCTACGCAGACGATTAGCGGCGAGGGTTTTCCCCGCCATCCGTAAGCTTTCCCAAGTATCCATTAAATATTCATTATTTGTTTTTTATCTATATCAATCCTAGATGGTATAAGAGGGGCTTCAGCGTTCAGCCAAGTCCGTTGGCTGAACGCTGAAGCCCTAAATCTCACGAACTATATAGGACTGTATTAAACGGAAGTTAACACTATATTTTGGATTCGACATCATCTCATGGAGCGAAATTTAGAGATAAGCAAGTTTTGAGTTAGCATTAACTTAAGTAACTTAGCGCAATTAAATATATCAAATCCAAAAAGCTGTGGCGCACGCTGCGCGTGCGCCACAGCTTTCGACTCTGGTTTTTAATTGTGCCCAGCGATTTAGTTAAAATTGACTAATTTATTCCTTCTATATGCCCAAGTTATCAAAACCACCAGATCCTAACGATCCTGAATATCAAAATCTCGAACGTAGAGTTAACTTTTATCTACACCTTGCTATTTATTCGGCTTGCAGTACTTGTATGTGGTTTGTGCAATCAATCACAGAGAAAGTATGGATATGGTCGGTCTGGGTAGCAGTTATCTGGGGCATATCCATCCTTGGACATGGGATCTGGGTCTTGTCTAGAGAAAGTCAAGCTCAAAAAACTTAGATTTAGGTGCAAATTTTCCTGTAAGTATGGAGGTTTGATTTATGGCAATCGCATTAGAAACAAACACTACATTATCGCTAGAGCAGTTTCTTGCTCTACCAGAAACTAAACCTGCGAGTGAATATATTGACAGTCAAATCTATCAAAAG
This sequence comes from uncultured cyanobacterium, assembly GCA_903819605.1. Taxonomy (GTDB): domain Bacteria; phylum Cyanobacteriota; class Cyanobacteriia; order Pseudanabaenales; family Pseudanabaenaceae; genus Pseudanabaena. The sequence goes on from CAIJEA010000387.1 coordinate 5,559, forward strand.
CCTATGCCACAAGGAAAACACAGCACCTTACAATCAGAAATGATAATGGCTATTAACCAAATAGCGAAGCCCAAAAAGATTGCCTATGCTTTCCCTGAGTTACGTTGTACCTTTGGGCGACGGTCAATTGTGCCAGATATTGCAGTATTTGAATGGGCGAATATTCCGCTTGATGAGGATGGCGAACCATTAAATAAAATTCAAATCGCTCCTGATTGGATTATTGAGATTCTTTCACCAGCTCAGTCACCATTTCTGATCATTGATAAAATTGGCTTTGCATTAAAATATGGGACAAAGCTCGGTTGGCTGATTACACCTAAAGAACGCATGATTTTGACATTTAAGGGTGACAGTTTCCATAGTCATCAAGGGGCAGATATTTTGCCCATGTTAGAGATTTTAGGAGATTGGCAAATGTCTGTTCAGAATGTGTTCGATTTACTTAAGTTTTAGTTTCGCCTGCCCCTACTAAACTTATTTAAATCACTAATCATCAAAAAAATGAGTAACTCAGAACGTATCGAACAGTTAGCCGCAGCGATCGCTGAAGATGTTTATATTGATATTGCTAAGTGGCATTTGTACTTAAATGATGCTCGTTTGCACCGTCCTCTTGCCGAAAAGTTTTATCCAATGCTAGCAAATGGAATTACTTCTGCGGATGTTAGCAAAGTATTGACTGAAACTGCGATCGCAATTGGTGGTGGCAAGCGCGAAATTCCGCTCAGCGATCTAATTCCTAATGCTTGTCAAAATAGGTTGTTATCTATTTTAGAAGAATTTGAACAATAATCCTGCTCCTCCTAATCCTGTCTTTCAGGCGATGCGTCGTCGTCTGGCGCTATGGTACGCGATCGTTACGGCAATTTTATTGGTTGTATTTGCAACTGGCTTCTATCTATATGTCCAGTCAACTTTGATCGATCGCATTGATGACACCATCGATCATGTTGCCGAAGTAATCGAGCGATCGCTAATTCGTTCCAATTTGATTGATTTAGAATCAGATTTTAGTGACAACTTTTCTGCCAATGCTCAAGTGATCGATGCCGATCATATTGATATTGATTGGTTTAGTCCAGATGGAAAAATCCTTTGGACGACTAATGGTAATGCTGAGGCTTTACAGGAACGTGAAAAGGGAATCTTGCAGCCAGTCTATCGCACTGTACATTTATCAGAGGTAGAGCCGTCGCGACAGATGACTGAGCCAATAGTAATCAATGGAAAACTATTGGGATATCTACGGATTAGTCATCCTTGGTTTGAGGTTACTAAACCAGTAAGGCAGTTATTTCTCGATCTTGCAGTTGGAACAACGCTAATGGTAGGAGTAGTTCTATTATGTGGTTGGTGGCTAGCTGGGATCGCGATGGAACCCGTGCGCGAGTCTTATCAACGTTTAAAACAGTTTACAGCCGATGCGTCCCATGAGCTTCGTAATCCGATCGCAGTGATCCAAACTAACGTCCAAGTCGCTCTTGCCGATCCCAGTCCCGATCTAGAATTTCAGCGATCGCAACTCGAAGCAATCGAACGGATTACGCGCCGTCTTGGTAGATTGCTCGAAGATTTACTATTTCTAGCACGTCATGATGGGGGGATTACTAATCAAAGGCGTGAACCTTGCGATTTAGGGCAAATTCTCCATGAAGTTAGTGAAGAACAACAGGCGATCGCACACCAGAAACAAATCACTTTAGAACTACTTAATGAAGAGCAAAACTTATTTATTCTCGGAGATTGCGATCGCTTGGGACGCTTATTTACAAACTTAGTTAGCAATGCGATCGCCTATACTCCCGCAGGTGGTAAAGTCCAAATTATCTCTCAAGCAATTTCTTCCCAAAGTCAAATTCAAGTTCAAATTAAAGATACTGGTATGGGTATTCCTGAAGCGGAGTTATCGCAAATTTTTGAACGGTTCTATCGCTATCAACCACAAAAAAGTATCAAGTCAAGCTCTAAATCTGTAAATCCTTCTACCAGTGGTTCGGGTTTGGGACTAGCCATTGCCAAGGCGATCGCCGATAGTCATCGTGGACAGATTAATGTTGAGAGCAAAATTGGGCAGGGCACAACTTTTACAGTTAGCTTTCGCTAACTAAACCTCAAAAGGGAATTGCGTCGCTAAGCGACGCAATTCTCTTTTGAGGTTTAGTTATTAGAACGTTTGGA
>CAIJEA010000388.1 GCA_903819605.1 uncultured cyanobacterium
AATTTCCCGAATGTTGAGTTATTAGCTAGCGCTAGTCCTGAAGTGATCGCTTCTATTTTTGGCATTGGTGAAGAAATTGCCCAATCGATTTACGAATGGTTTCGCAAAGAGGCTAATCAGAATTTGGTGCAACGCCTCAAAGATGCGGGAATCCAATTTGTGAGTGAGCCGAAAGAGAATCAGGCGATCGCTATAAATCCTAATGTTGCTGGTAAAACCTTTGTGGTAACTGGCACATTACCCACGCTCAAACGCGATGAAGCTAAAGCTCTAATTAAATCCGCAGGCGGTAAGGTAACTGATTCTGTTAGCAAAAAAACAAATTATCTCGTTGTCGGTGAAGATGCAGGATCAAAATTAGAAAAAGCGCAATCTCTAGGTGTGGAATGTCTATCTGAAGAGGAATTCCTTAACTTAATCTCTCAATAGCTATAGCTGAATTCAAGACGTAAACCCCAGAAGAGAGTTGCGGCGCGAAGCGCCGCCACTCTCTTCTGGATTTTTCTTTTGTCCATAGACTTATCTGATGGCATTGCGGAAAGTATTTGCTGCTTCTAATCGCGAAGTTTGTGCTATTAAGACACAACGGGTGAGTAATTCGATATCTAATGCTACTAGCTCTGGAATTTCACTGTGGGTAATTTTTTGATAGTCTCCTTGGCGAAGGTGATAAAGGCTAAACACACCATCCTGCCAAAACCATACTTCTGGGATACCTAAAACCTGATATCTTTGCAATTTTTTGGGACTACCGCTACTAAATACAACTTCAATTACCAAATCAGGAGTTGGCTTGGATGCTCCAAAACAGTAAGATTCATCTGGTTCAACAGAGACTTCACCTTCTCTCTCTTGGGTCATGGAACCTGCGGGTTCAAATTCAATATTTTTCTCTACACAAAATAGTTCAATCAGAAACCCAATAATAGTTTTAAAGAATTCGTGAGCGCGACCTGGCATGAGAATTTCAATGGTGTTGTTATAATAATAAACTCTTACACCTGTGGAATCAGAAAAACCTGTTTGAATCAGTTTAAACTGTTCCCAAGTTATACCCGAATAGACAAGGTGTTGATCTTGATCGGAAGTTGTGGAAGTAAGTAGTGAAGTTTTGGACATGACGACAACGCATTACTAGGAGAAAATAGGTTTAAGCAAAGCTTAGCTGTATTTTGTCAATGCTTTGGGATAATAACTTTAGTATGACATATAAAAAGATCGTCTTAATAGTTCTGAGAAAAGAGCGGCGCAAAGAGACTCTTTTTGTTTCTGCTATATAATCTTAAAAGCTTTGTAAATAGATAGTTCTCAATAATTTATGTCTGTCGCTCCCTACGGTTCTTGGAAATCGCCCATTAGTTCTGATTTAATTGTTTCTAGCAGCATTCGCCTTGGCGCGATCGCTATTGATGACGGTAATGTCTATTGGAATGAAGGTAGACCAACGGAAGGGGGACGCAATGTAATTATGCGCTACAGCAGCGATGGCAACTATCGCGAAATGACTCCCGCATCGCTCAACGTGCGATCGCTAGTCCATGAATATGGCGGTGGTGAATATCTGGTAGAAGATGGACGGATTTACTTTTCTAACTTTAGCGATCGCTGCATTTATCGTAAAGTTGGCGGCGGCTCTTGTAAACCCTTAACCACTGAAAGTGCCTATCGCTACGCCGACTTCATTTGGCATCGGATGTATGGCAAGTTGATTTGCGTGCGCGAAGATCATACTGGTGAAGGCGAACCGATTAATACATTAGTCGCGGTTAGTACCACCAATGGCGAAGATATTCAGGTACTGGTAACGGGTGCAGATTTCTACGCCTCGCCTTGTCTTAATCCCACTGGCGATAAACTCGCTTGGATTAGTTGGCAACATCCAAATATGCCTTGGGATGGAACGGAACTATGGGTTGCCGATCTCGTAGAATCAGAGGTGGGCGTACTGGCAATCCAAAATCCCCAACTGATAGCA
>CAIJEA010000389.1 GCA_903819605.1 uncultured cyanobacterium
ACAAATACCAACTTTCCTTTGCCACCCTTAGTCGCAGGTGCATCACCTGTCTTAATTTCGCGGGCAGTTGTTGAGGCTCAAGAGTTGCCACTTTTCATTTTTGATGCAGGATTAGCGATCGCTTCAACTATTGAGACGATCGATCTTGGTGGATTGCCTGCGAAGTGCTTGAGTACAGGCAAAGCTCTCCCGATTGCAACAGTCTTACAATTATTTGTACAGGGATTAGTATGGGGTGAAAAATTAGCACAGGCAGGAGCCTATGTAATTTTGGGTGAATGTGTTGTCGGCGGCACAACGACAGCATTAGCAGTACTAACTGCATTGGGGATTGATGCCAAAGACAAAGTGAACAGTTCTCATCCCACTTGCAACCATTCTCAAAAATGGGAAATTGTCCAATCGGGATTAAAAAATTTAGATCGACAGGCTACACCCTTTGAGATTGTGGCAGCCGTGGGCGATCCAATGCAAATTGTTGTGGCGGGAATGGCGATCTCAGCCAGTCGTCATGGCGGCGTATTACTGGCAGGCGGAACCCAAATGTTAGCAGTGTACGCATTGGCAAGGACGATCGCCTCACACCAAAATCTCACATGGAATCCTGATGCGATCGCGATCGGGACAACGCGATGGGTTGCCGAAGATCCCACAGGTAATACTGTAGATCTGGCATTAGCCGTGCGTGATGTACCACTACTTGCAACCCAACTAAGTTTTGCTATGTCCCAATTTCCACAATTACGAGCTTACGAACAAGGTTTTGTTAAAGAAGGTGTCGGTGCAGGTGGTGCGGCGATCTCGGCCCATCTCTATCAAAACTGGACACAAGAAAAGCTGTTAGGTGCGATCGAAAATTTAATTTCTGACATCACGAAATAGATCGATGTATTAGACCTCTTGCTGCTTCTAAAACTTTCTTTGCTCAGGCTTAGTTTCATTTCTGCAAGAGGTCTAATATTAAAGATGTACTAGAGCGCGATGTTAGTTTAGTGTGTTGAGTGTATGACGCACCCAGTAATTCAGGTCAGAGATTTAAGTAAATGTTACCAGATTCGTTCGACTATGCCGAAGCCTCACGATAGCTTGCCTTGTGGGAAGATTTGGTGGATAGGTTTAAGGGGTTGTTGCGGAGTGAGTGGGGACAGTCTCAGTCTGAGGATTTTTGGGCTTTAAAGGATGTCAGCTTTGATGTGAATCAGGGCAATGTAATGGGGATTATTGGCACTATTGTTAAAGCTTGGCTCTCATAAGTAATAAATTCTATGCACATCAATGAAAAAAGCTCAATCCTAGTTACAGGTGGTACTGGTTCTTTTGGTAAAAAGTTCGTAGAGCTGATCCTCCGAAAATTCCCTAATATTCAGAGATTAGTAATTTATTCACGCGATGAATTAAAACAATTTGAAATGTCTCAGCAGTTTTCTGAGTCAAAATATTCAGGATTACGCTATTTTATTGGCGATGTTCGAGATGTGCGACGCTTAACCCGCGCCTGTGAAGGCATTGATATCGTAGTTCATGCCGCAGCCCTGAAACAAGTTCCTGCTGCCGAATACAATCCGATCGAGTTTATTCGTACTAATGTCTTAGGCTCTGAAAATGTCATTGAAGCGGCTTTAGACAGCGGAGTGAAGAGAGTTGTGGCTCTATCTACCGATAAGGCGGCGGCTCCGATTAATTTGTATGGCGCAACAAAGTTATGTGCTGACAAGTTATTTGTTGCGGCAAATAATATCAAAGGCTCTAGAGATCTACTATTTAGCGTTGTCCGTTACGGTAATGTCATGGGTTCGCGAGGATCGGTAATTCCTTTCTTTTTACAGAAACGTCATGAAGGGGTTTTACCAATTACCGATCCACAAATGACTCGTTTTAATATCACCCTAGAAGAAGGCGTTAATATGGTGATCTGGGCGATCGAGAATGGTTTTGGAGGTGAAATTTTTGTACCGCGAATTCCGTCTTACCATATTACTGATGTTGCCACGGCGATCGCCCCTGAATGTGAGCAGCGCATTGTGGGGATTCGGGCAGGGGAAAAAGTCCATGAAGAAATGATTACAACTTCAGATTCTTTCACTACGGTTGATTGTGGTGAATATTATGCGATTTTGCCAGTTCATGGCGATCTGCTCCAGAGATATTGTGAAAACGGCGCAAAAATGGTTGAGGCTGGTTTTAGCTATAATTCTGGTCAAAATAAGCAATTCCTGACTGTGGATGAATTGCGTGAGTTGATTAAAGTCCATGTCGATCTAAATTTTGCGGTATGACTTCTTACATTCCTTACGGTAGGCAGAATATCAATCAGCAAGATATTGATGCAGTAGTGGCTGTATTACATTCTGATTGGTTAACTCAGGGCAGAGCTATTGATCGATTTGAGCAAGCGGTTGCTGATTATTGCGGTGTTAAGTATGCGATCGCTGTTTCGAGTGCGACAGCAGCTTTACATATTGCCTGTTTGGCGATTGGATTAGGCGAACAAGATTATCTCTGGACTTCCCCAAATACCTTTGTGGCTTCGGCAAATTGTGGTTTGTATTGTGGTGCTAAAGTCGATTTTGTAGATATCGATCTCCATACCTATAATTTGAGTATCGAAGCCTTGGAGCAGAAATTAGACAATGCGTCTAAGCAAGGCTGTCTGCCTAAAGTTTTAGTGCCTGTACATTTTGCGGGGCAATCCTGCGATATGGAGAAAATTGCAGCACTATCTCAACAGTATGGGTTTCAGGTAATAGAAGATGCTTCCCATGCGATCGGTGGTAAATATCAGGGAAATGCGATCGGCTGTTGTGAATTTTCTGACTTAGCGGTATTCAGCTTTCATCCCGTGAAGATTATTACTACAGGAGAAGGGGGAATGGTGCTAACTAATCGCGAGGATTTGTATGAGAAGTTGATCAGGCTGCGATCTCATGGCATCACCCGCAATCCAAAATTAATGCAAGGGGAATCTCACGGCGCTTGGTATTACCAGCAACTAGAGCTAGGTTTTAATTACCGTATGACGGATATTCAAGCCGCATTAGGCTCAAGCCAAATGCAACGTTTGGAAGAATTTGTGAGTAGGCGGCGATTTTTAGCTCAACGATACAACTATCTGCTACAAAATTTACCGATTACTTTGCCCCACCAGCATCCTGATACTGAGTCTAGTTGGCACTTATATGTAATTCGCTTACATCTTGACAAAATTCATAAAACTCATCTACAGGTATTTGAAGAGTTGCGTCAAGCTGATATTGGTGTGAACTTGCACTATATTCCAGTTCATACTCAGCCTTATTATCAAAATATTGGATTTAAATGGGGTGATTTTCCTAAATCAGAGGCATATTATGCAGACGCTATTAGTATTCCTTTGTATTATGGATTGAGCAAAGAAGATCAAAATCGTGTAGTTGAAAATCTAAGAGGGATTTTGACCTAATGGAGAACCAACATGAGTGACACACTGTATGAATCTGACTTTTATAGTTGGGCGCATCAACAATCAGGTTTATTGCGTCAGGGACAGTTTGAGCAATTAGATTTATCTCATCTCATTGAGGAGCTAGCAGATTTGGGTAATCGTCATTACGATCAGTTAGAGTCACGGTTGATGCAATTAGTGGCTCATCTGCTTAAATGGCAAGTGCAACACTGGCGACGTTCTAACAGTTGGCGAGCGACAATCCGCGTGCAGCGAACATCAATCGATAAATTGCTGCGTCGTAATCCTGGATTAAAATCTCGTCTTGATGAAGCAATGACAGAAAGTTGGTCTGAAGCCAGAGATTTAGCGATCGCTGAAACCGATTTACCCGATGATAACTTCCCTGAAACTTGCCCCTTTAAATTGGAGGAAATTGTCAATCCCGACTTCTGGCCAGAGCCTAAAAATTAGTATTTTAATGGTGACAATTTGATGAAAGTTGTAATTATAAATCAAGCAAGAATGACTTCTACTCGGCTACCTGCCAAAGTGATGAAGCGAGTATTAGGAAAACCTTTGCTGGAATATCAAATTGAGAGATTAAAACGAGTTAAGTTGGCCGATCAAATAGTTATAGCAACTACCATCAACGATACTGATCAGCCAATTATTGATCTATGCGATCGCCTATCTATTCCCAACTATCGTGGCTCTGAAGATGATGTTTTAGCTCGTTATCATGGGGCAGCGATCGCCCATCAAGCTGATATTGTAGTGCGAGTTACTTCTGATTGCCCGATAATTGATCCTCAAGTAGTCGATCAAGCAATCCAATTCTATATGGATTTCTATCCTAAATATGACTATGTTTCTAACTGCCTAGAAAAAACTTATCCTCACGGTATGGATACTGAAGTATTGACTTTTAAGGCTTTAGATGAAGCCTTTCTAGAAGGAACGGTTCAACCAGATAGAGAACATGTCACACCCTTTATTTATCGACAGTCTGATCGTTATCAACTAGGTCAAGTTAACTATTGTGAAAATCACTGCAATCATCGATGGACAGTCGATACTTCAGAAGATTTTGAATTGATTAAGCGGATAATTGAAGCTTTATATCCAAATAAACCAGAATTTTTATTGGAGGATTGCCTTGAGTTACTATCACAAAATCCTAAATGGATGACGATTAACCAACATATCGCACAGAAACAATATGGAGAATAAGATGGCAGAATATAAAACAGAACAAGAGAACTTTTGGGCAGGGATTTTTGGAACTGAATATATTGGGAGGAATGATAGCCAAGAATTGCTCGCGTCAAATTTAGCTTTTTTTAGTCGTACTTTATCAAAAGCGGGGGTTTTAACATCATGTATTGAATTTGGCGCTAATATTGGCATGAACTTAAGGGCTATTAAGTTACTCTACCCAAATATTGAGTTGAGAGCAGTAGAGATTAATGAAGATGCTGCAAGAGAACTCAGTAACTTTATTGGTGATAATTCCGTATTTGCTGGTTCAATATTTGACTGCCATACAGAGAAACAATCAGATCTTGTTCTGATTAAAGGTGTTCTGATTCATATCAATCCAGATAAGTTAGAAACTATTTACAAAAAAATATATGATGCATCAAGTCGCTATATTCTCATTTGTGAATATTATAATCCCTCACCAGTTACTATCCTCTATCGTGGTTATAGAGATCGCTTATTCAAACGTGACTTTGCTGGTGAAATGCTAGATATGTACAAAGATTTAAAGCTGATTGATTACGGATTTGCTTATCATCGAGATCCAGCATTTCCTCAGGACGATATCAACTGGTTCCTAATGGAAAAGAGAGATAAAAATGCTTAAATACTGTACGCGCTGTGTAATGCCTTACACAAGACCAGATCTTCATTTAGACGAAGAAGGCATATGTAATGCCTGTCGGGCTTATGAAAGTAGAAAATTAGTAGATTGGGATCTACGTCATCAAGAACTACTAACAATTTTGGAGCGATATCAACGCAATGGAAGTAATTGGGACTGTATTGTACCTGTAAGTGGAGGCAAAGATAGTACATACCAAGTGGTTAGAATGTTACAACTTGGTATGAATCCTTTGTGTGTTACATCTACCACATGCGATCTGTCTGCGATCGGCAGAAAAAATATTGAGAACATTAAGCATCTTGGTGTTGACTATATGGAATTTTCGCCGAATCCATTGATCCGCGCCAAACTTAACCGTATTGGACTAACAGAGGTCGGTGATATTTCTTGGCCAGAGCATGTGGGTATATTTACAATACCAGTTCGTGCTGCTGTGCAGTTTGATGTACCTCTAATTATTTGGGGAGAAAATTCTCAAAATGAATACGGTGGTCCTGCCGCCGCCGCCGAGAATAATATTCTGACTCGTAGGTGGCTCGAAGAGTTTGGTGGTTTGCTAGGTTTGCGCGTTAGTGATCTGTCACGTACTTACGAGATCGAGCCAAAACATTTATTACCCTACCAATATCCAAGTGATGAAGAATTACAACGAGTAGGGGTTACTGGTTTATTTCTTGGTCATTATATTCCTTGGGATGGACTTTCAAATGCCTTAATTGCTCAAGCTAATGGATTTACAGCCTTTGAAAGAGCGGTTGAGGGATCGATGGTAAATTATGAAAACCTTGACAATCATCAAACTGGAATTCATGACTACTTCAAATTCTTGAAATTTGGATTTTCTCGCGCTACCGATATTGCCTGTTTACATGTACGTCGGGAGAGAATTACTCGTCAAGATGCTTTGGAAATAGTTATAGCCAGAGATGGAAAATTTCCATGGACATATCTTGAAAAGCCATTGAAAGACATTCTCGATCCACTCGACCTGTCTGTTGATGAATTTATTAAAATCTGCGATTGCTTTACGAATAAAAAGATTTTTAAGCGCGATCCCACTGGTCTGTTGATTAAAGATAAATACGGAAATCTTGAGAAGTTGAATAATGATAATTTTTAATAGCCTTTATTCATGTTAAATGTCTTAAACTTGTATGAAAATTGCTATCATTAACTATGGGATGGGAAATTTAGGTTCAGTTCGACGCTCCCTTGAAAATCTTGGTGCAGATGTCATTATTGCTGAACGCCCAATACAATTATTAGACGCTAACCGTATCATCCTTCCTGGGGTAGGATCTTTTGGAGAAGGAATGAAAAAATTATCCGATGAAGGTTGGATTGAATCCCTGCAAATACAAGTTATGGAACAAGGTAAACCACTTCTCGGTATTTGTCTTGGTATGCAAATGCTTTCCAGTTCGAGTGAAGAAAATGGGCTTAATGAAGGGCTCAATTTTATTTCAGGCAAAGTTCTCCGTCTTGACCAGTTAGGATGCAGCTTACGTATACCTCATATCGGTTGGAACGAAGTAAATTATCAAGAAAGTACACCTTTGTTTAATGACATCCCTCAAGCAATAGACTTCTATTTTGTTCATAGCTATGCTTTTACAGCAGATGACCCAAATAATGTCATAGCGACTTCAGCCTATGACATATCAATTACGGCTGCGGTCTGCAAAAAACATATATTCGGTACACAATTTCATCCAGAAAAAAGCTCAAAAGCTGGGCAGAAAATCTTGAAAAATTTTATTGAGTTTGCACCATGTTGAAAGTCCGTGTGATTCCTACATTGCTCTGGAAAGACTTCGGTTTAGTTAAGGGAGTTTCGTTTGATAGTTGGCGTAGAGTTGGTCCGGTTCTTCCAGCGATTAAAGTCTATAACTCGCGCGAAGTGGATGAACTAATATTAGTGGATATTATGGCTTCACGAAAAGGGAATAGCCCAGATCATGATTCTTTAAATGATTTTGCCGATGAATGCTTTGTTCCGCTTACAGTTGGGGGAGGAATTACTTCCCTTCCTCAAATTGTCTCGTTACTACATTCTGGGGCGGATAAGATATCCTTAAATTCAGCGCTTTTCGACAATCCTAGTCTGGTTAATGAGGTAGCATATCAATTTGGTGTGCAATGTATTGTTGCAAGTATCGATGTACATCGATTAGATGATCGCTTTATTTGTTTAAGTCATTCAGGAACGCGCAATTCTCAACGTGAGCCTGTTCCTTGGGCTAAAGAATTAGCTGATCGCGGGGCGGGTGAGATTCTTCTAACATCAATTGATCGCGATGGAACAATGCTGGGATATGACTTGGAAATAATAGAGATGGTAACATCTGCTGTTAATATCCCAGTTATTGCTTCTGGAGGGGCTGGTAATTATCAGCACATGATTGATGCTGTTAAACAAGCAGGTGCATCTGCTGTCGCCGCAGCTAGTATTTTCCACTTTACAGAGCAAACCCCATCTGGGGCAAAATCTGCTATGAGTATGGCAGGAATTCCTGTACGTCAGAGTTTAAGATGAATATTTTACTTCGGGCTGATGCTTCTACCTATATTGGAACAGGTCATGTTATGCGTTGTTTGGCATTAGCTCAGGTATGGCAGGATAAAGGAGGGGAATCAATATTTGTATTAGCCAACAAATCTTCTGCTCTTGAAAATAGATTGCTAGCGGAGGGAATGCAGATTGTTTATTTATTAGTTGAAACTGGGAGCCGTGAAGATGCGAATCAAACTGTAGATTTTGCCAAAAAAGCTAGCTCTCAATGGATCGTGGTAGATGGCTATTACTTTGGGAAAGAATATCAAAAAGCAATCAAAGAATTAGGACTAAAAGTACTATTTTTAGATGATTATGGTCATTCTGCACATTATGATGCGGACTTAGTTTTAAATCAAAACATTTCAGCTTATGAAGGTTTGTATGAGAGTCGAGAAGACTATACGCAATTGTTTTTGGGAACGGAGTATGTCTTACTGAGGCGGGAGTTTTGGCAGTGGCAAAATTGGCAACGGGTAATTAATTCTAAGGCTCGTAAAATATTAGTTACTTTGGGCGGTAGCGATCCTGATAATGTGACGCTTAAAGTAATTCAAGCTTTGCCGCTTGCAAGTAATAATTTAGAAATAATTGTTGTTGTCGGTGGAAGTAACCTCCACCATGAGGAATTACAGTCAGTAGCTACAGAATCAAATTTAGCAATTTCTTTGCAACAAAATGTTTGTAATATGCCTGAGTTGATGGCTTGGGCAGACATAGCGATCGCCGCAGGTGGTTCGACCAATTGGGAATTAGCTTTTATGGGTTTGCCCAGTATTGTAATTACAATAGCGGAGAATCAAAAAGCGATCGCCGCAGAATTAGATCGACAAGGCATAATTATCAATTTGGGTTGGTATCGGGATGTGAATGTTGAGCAAATTGGTTTGTTATTGGGGGAATTGATCGGCGATCGCGCCAAGCGCGAAATCATGAGTAACAGAGGACGGGAGTTAGTTGATGGTAATGGCGCAAGTCGAGTTGTCTCAGAAATGATCGGTATGTTAGCCTAGTCTTGTCGGGTTTTATGGAGTCGCAACGATGACAACTTCCCTCAGATATTCACTTTTTGATGTTACTTATCCTGATAGCGATGGTTTGCCAATGGCTGAGAGTGATGCGGCTAGAGATTACTTAATTTATGGTGTTGAAGCTTTAGACCGTTATTTTCAAGAAGATGCCAAGGTGTATGTTTCTGGAAATTTATTTATCTACTACGATCAGGGCAATCCCAAAGCGGTCGTAGCTCCCGATGTGTTTGTGGTATTTGATGTTGAGAAAAAAAAGCGACCTTCCTATAAAACATGGGAAGAAAATGGAAAAATTCCTGACTTTGTTTTAGAAATTACTTCAAAAAGTACTGCTAGTGAAGATCGTGGTACGAAGAGGGGTTTATATGCTTATTTGGGAGTAAAAGAATATTTTCAATATGATCCCACTGCTGATTATCTGAAGCCATCTTTGCAAGGATTTCGTTTAGTTGAAGGCAATTATTTACCAATTATGGGACAACTAAATAGCGATCGCCTTTCAATTTATTCTGAAACATTGGGGTTAGAGCTATGGTTAGAGGCAAATGGTGAGATGCGGTTTTATTCCCCCAAATCAGGAACCAAATTACTTAACCCTAGGGAAATGGAACAAGCCAAGTTTCAGGCTGAACAAAGGGTGGCTAAGTTGGCTGCAAAATTGCGTGAGCTAGGGCTTGATCCAGACTTGATTTAAAGCGACAAGCGATCGCTAATCTTGAGCAAGTACTTTAGACGAAAATTGGTTTTATTAGATTGAATTCAAACGAAAAAACATTAAGATTGAGAAATGTAATCCAAGAAGATTGTGAACTTCTTTGGGAATGGGCTAACGATTCGACAGTCAGAACAGCATCTTTTAGCTCTAACTCTATTTTATGGGAAGACCATCTCAAATGGTTTAGTAATAAACTAAACTCTTCTAATTGCTATCACTTTATAGCTGTTAATAAACTAGACCAGCCAATAGGACAAATCCGATTTGATATTGATGAGGAATTGCAATCAGTAGTTAGCATTAGTCTTGCTAGTAAACAGCGTGGTCAAGGCTATGGCAAATTAATGCTACAAATGGCAATTGCCGAACTTTTTCAGCATGTTGCAGTGAATCATATTCAAGCTTTGATAAAACCTGATAATGTTGCATCAATAAGATTATTTGAAAGTGTAGGATTTAAAATAATTGACTTCAGCCCAGTATTAAAAAAGTATATATATGAAAATCATTAAAATTCATGGGCAGAAGATTGGGGTAGGTTATGCGCCTTTTATAATTGCCGAGATGTCGGGTAATCATAATCAATCTTTAGAAAGAGCGTTAGAAATTGTGGAAGCGGCGGCGCGATCGGGGGCGCATGGCTTAAAAATTCAGACCTATACAGCCGATACGATGACCCTTGATATTAGCGAGGGAGAATTTTTTATTAATGATCCGACAAGTCTTTGGAAAGGAAATTCACTATATAAACTTTATCAACAAGCCTATACCCCTTGGGAGTGGCACAAACCCATATTCGAGCGCTGCAAAAAATTAGGAATCATTGGTTTCAGTACGCCCTTTGATGCTACCGCCGTTGATTTTCTTGAATCCTTAGATGTGCCTTGTTACAAAATTGCTTCTTTTGAAAATACTGATATCCCACTAATTCGCAAAGTTGCTAGTACTGGTAAACCGATGATTATTTCTACAGGCATGGCAACTGTTGCTGAGCTAGATGAAGCAGTGAGAACATCGATCTCATCGGGTTGTGACGATCTAATTTTACTCAAATGTACTAGTACTTATCCTGCGACACCTGAAAATACAAATATTTTGACGATTCCCAATTTGCAAGACTTGTTTGATGTGCAAGTTGGACTATCAGATCACACGATGGGAATTGGAGTGTCGTTAGCAAGTGTGGCGCTTGGGGCAACGGTAATTGAAAAACATTTCACCCTTAGCCGTGCCGATGGTGGTGTAGATTCTACTTTTTCGATGGAGCCAGAAGAAATGCGACAATTGGTGATTGAATCGGAAAGAGCATGGCAAGCTTTGGGTAAGATTAGTTATGGAGCGACAGAGGCTGAAAAGAAATCCTTAATGTTTAGGCGATCGCTTTATATTTCGCAAGACATGAACAAAGGCGATGTTTTAACACCAGAAAATCTGAGGGCAATGCGCCCAGGGCTGGGAATTTCACCAAAGTATTACGATATTTTAATCGGTAAAGCGGTAAATCGCGATGTGAAGAGAGGATCGCCTATGAATTGGGAACTATTAGCTTAAGTATGTATAGCTCATTCAAGAAAATTCTTTATTTATTTAGCGATCGCGAAAAAGTGCAGATTGGGCTGATTTTTTTGTTGATTCTAGTGGGAGCCGCCATAGAAACATCGGCTGTAGGGTTAATTGCGCCATTTATCGCTATTCTTAATAATCCTGAAATAATATTTAAACAAACAACTTTACAGGCTATCTATCATTTTATTGGCGCAAGATCTTCAAGAGAGTTTTTGTTATGGGCTACCTATGGATTAATTGCTTTTTACTGTCTTAAAGGAATTTATTTAGCAACCTTAGCCTACATTCAAATTAGTTTCTTTAATCAAAAGCAAATAGTGATTTCCGAACGACTTCTAAAAGCGTATCTCGATAGTCCCTACATATTTTATCTCCAGCGTAACTCTGCTGATTTAATTAGTAATATTACCTCCGAAGTTAGCCAAATATTTGTAGGTGTAATTTCTCCATTTTTAACTTTGCTAACAGAAATTATCGTGATGACATTTGTCACTATCTTTTTAATTACCTTTGAACCAGTTTCGTCAGCGATAGCAGCAATCAGCCTATCTTTATCAATATTGATATTTAATCAAATCCTGCGTAAACAAGTTAGCAAGCAAGGACTT
Source organism: uncultured cyanobacterium (assembly GCA_903819605.1). Classification (GTDB taxonomy): domain Bacteria; phylum Cyanobacteriota; class Cyanobacteriia; order Pseudanabaenales; family Pseudanabaenaceae; genus Pseudanabaena. The sequence continues at coordinate 11,787 of CAIJEA010000389.1, forward strand.
TTACGTCAGCAATATACAGTAAAACTTCTACAGAGTGTCAATCAATCATTAGGTGGTATTAAAGAAACAAAGGTTTTAGGGAGAGAGAGCTTTTTTATTGAAGCCTATATTCAAAATAATCAAATACTAAATCGAGCAAATTTGTTCGTCACCCTTGCCAATCAATTGCCCCCGCTATTTATTGAAGCAATAGTGATGACTGTATTGTTATTAATCATTGTTTTTACTATTTTACGAGGCAAAGAAATTTCTGCTGTACTACAAACAATATCCCTATTTGCGATCGCTGCTTTACGATTAATGCCATCAATTAAGCGGATATTAGCAACCCTTACGACAATTCGTTATTTCCAAGCCTCTGTTAATGCTGTTTATCAAGATTTAGTGGCGCTAAAAGTGATGCAGCATAAACCTAAATCCATTTCTAATCAACTATTACCATTAATTAGTTTTGAAAGAGAAATTCAACTACAAAATATCGATTATCAATATCCCAACAGCAAAGAGCGATCGCTTAAAAATATTTCTCTTGTAATCCCTAAGGGATCTACAGTCGGATTTGTGGGCAGTTCAGGTGCAGGTAAAACTACAATTGTTGATATTATTCTTGGCTTATTAACTCCTTGTAAGGGACAAGTAACTGTTGATGACCATGATATCCAAATTAATTTAACTAGTTGGCATCAACATCTTGGCTATATTCCTCAATCTATTTATCTATCGGACGATACAATTCGCAATAATATTGCCTTTGGCATTCCCAATGAAAAGATTATTGAAGATAAGGTTTGGTCAGCTTTAGAATCAGCTCAGTTAAAAGAAATGGTTTGCAATTTGCCCGCAAAAATAGATACATTCGTCGGCGAACAAGGCATAAGACTTTCAGGTGGTCAACGACAAAGAATTGGAATTGCCAGAGCTTTGTACCACAATCCTGATGTCCTAATCATGGATGAGGCGACTGCATCTCTAGACAACACCACGGAAAGAGAGTTTATTCAAGCACTAGAAGCCATGAGTGGCAAAAAAACCATTATCATGATTGCACATCGCTTAAGTACAGTTAAAAATTGTGATCGCATCTACTTTATGCAAAATGGTATAGTGATAGATTCTGGCACTTACGATGATTTATTCTTGCGAAACCAAGCATTCAAAACAATGGCTAAGTAAAATGTAGAAAAAGTTTTAAAACGATGAAAGATAAACTGAAAATTATATTTTTTGCCCCCCATACAGCAATATGGGTTCATGCATTTCCCGAAGCACTTATAGCTGAAGCCTTACTACAAAAAGGGCATGATATTATATATATAACTTGTGGAGAGCTATTTAATCACTATTTTATTTTCATTAATGCCTTTTTACTTTATAAAGAATCTTCTGCCAAGGAAAAAAAAAATACTTGTATAAATTGTAATACCAACAAAAAAATTATCCGCCAAAACTTTAATTTCTTAGGATATGATTTAACAGAAAAGCTAACTGTAGATGATGCCAATTTTATTGATAGCACTATTAACCAAGTTACAAAAGATAACTTTTTGGACTTATCTATAGACAATCTAAAAATTGGAA
>CAIJEA010000390.1 GCA_903819605.1 uncultured cyanobacterium
ACTTAATTGATATTTTCCATAGAGAAGCTGCCAGTTGAAGGATGCTTTATGACTATTGCCACATCCAAAGAGGCATTCCACTTGTTTCTGCTTCAAATTGGATACGGGCGATCGCACTATCAGATCCACTAGGCAAAAATTTGCTGGCAAAGGATTTAGGTGGCTTAATCGTAAAAACTTTTGTGGTTTTAGGATCGAGTCCGACTAATTCCGATGCCCATACTCTTGCGTCTTCTTCAGTCCCAAGGCGATCTACTAAACCGAGAGCGAGGGCTTGCTCGCCCGTAAATACTCGTCCATCGGCAAACGATCGCACGGTGGCGGGGCTAAGTTTACGACCTTCGGCAACGGTTTCGACAAATTGGTTATAGCTACTGTCGATTAACGATTGCAAAATGACTCTTTCTTCAGGAGTTATTTCGCGATCAAAGGAAAGAATGTCTTTGTAAGCACCAGATTTAATTACTTTAAAAGAAACGCCAATTTTATCAAGTAATTTTTCGATATTGTTACCGCGCAAAATTACGCCGATGCTGCCTGTAATTGTGCCAGGGTTGGAGACGATGTAATCTGCACCTACGCCAATATACACGCCGCCACTGGCGGAGATATTGCCAAAACTCGCAACTACTTTGACTTTTTCACGTAATCGTTTGAGCGCAGCATAGATTTCTTGAGAGTCGCCAACTGTTCCCCCAGGGCTATCGATACGAATCAATAAGGCAGGAAATTTTTGCTCTTCAACAAATTCAAGGGCTTCTAGTACGCGAGTCCTTGTTCCCGATCCGATCGCACCTGTGATTTCAATACGTGCGATTTTTTTGCGAAATTTGCGTTTAAGGAAACCGAACATTAAGTTATGAGTTTTAATTATGGGATTGACTTTTACTATCTTACTGATGTTATGGGGAACTTGAACGAAGTAGAGCAGCTACAGAGGGCTTGTCACTGCTATTTTCGATTTGAATAAGTTTTTTAGGGAGAATCCTCCATCCTTGACCTAAAAAACTTTTGTCATGAAAAGCGGTATTCTGATTACATAAAGCTAAACATTTCGTAATATATTAAGACCCCAAATGCACGAGACGGATTTTCGTAGCAGCCTTCAGACAGGAGGCGATCGCCGTAGACTCAAAACAATAATCGCGCTAACAATTGTCTATGCAGCGACAATCGGTTTGCATATCGCCCCTTGGAGTCAATGGTTACTGTTAGGGCTATTCAGTATTCAAGCTTTGCGGTTGATTTTCGCGCCACCACTACCTGCGATCGCTACTGAACAAAATACTGAGCAATCTCAAGAATTACCATTTTTCTCCCTTCTCGCATCTGCGAAAAATGAAGAGGCAGTAATTGCTAATTTAGTGCAAAACTTGTGTCAATTGGACTATCCGCGCGATCGCTTTGAGGTCTGGATTGTGGATGACAATAGTACCGATCGTACGCCTGAAGTTTTAGCTTTGCTGCAACAAAAATTTCCACAATTGAAAACTTTACGACGTGGTGATGAAGCTCAAGGTGGCAAATCTGGTGCGTTAAATCAAGTTCTAGCCTTAACTAAGGGTGATATTATTGGCGTTTTTGATGCTGATGCTCAAGTACCCAATGATGTGTTGCGATCGCTTGTACCAATATTCCAGCAACCAAAAATTGGTGCGGTACAGTTACGCAAGGCGATCGCTAATGCCTCAGAAAACTGGTGGACATTTGGACAGTCTTGCGAAATGGCTCTGGATTTATGTTTACAAGATTTGCGTGTAAGGGTGGGGGGAACAGGAGAATTACGTGGCAATGGTCAGTTTGTGCGCTTGACTGCTCTCAAAGATTGTGGCGGATGGAATGAGCAAACAATTACTGACGATCTGGATTTAACAATCCGTTTACATCTATGCCAATGGGATATCGCTTGCCTGAACTTCCCTGCGGTGCAAGAAGAAGGTGTCCTGAACTTCAAACAGCTATGGCATCAGCGCAATCGTTGGGCTGAGGGAGGGTTTCAGCGCTATCTCGACTATTGGAATTTGCTGCTAAGCGGTAAAATGGGATTTGCGAAAACCTTTGATGCATCTCTGTTTTACATCAATCAATATTTGCTGACAGTCGCTTTTATTCCCGACACGATCGCGGCGATCGTGTTGAGACATAATCCGATGTTGCCTCCAATCGCAGGATTTTCCCTTGCCCTAAGTTCAGTAACGATGGCATTTGGTTTGAGACGCTCCTATCAAATGTCATGGAGATCGGCGATCTGGCAAACTATTTCGGGTATGATCTATATGCTGCATTGGATTCCTGTAATTGCCAGCGTAACGTTGAGGATGTGCATTCTCCCTAAACGCTTAAAATGGGTTAAGACCCAACATCAGGGGGGGGGAGATAATCTACTCGAAGAAATAGAACTTAAAGAGATCGAAAGCAATGCATGATTGGATTGTAATTGGTGGTGGTATCACAGGCATCTCGCTGAGCTACGAACTGCAAAAGGCAGGGGTTTCAGTACTACTAGTTGAGCAACATCAGCAACTTCAAGGCTCAAGTAGCCTAGGATATGGTGGAATTTCATACTGGTCAGCGACAACCGATCTGACTCGCCAGCTAAGTGAAGAGGGAATCGCTCGTCAAAGAGAGTTATCCAATGAATTAGGGATGGATACGGAGTTCCGTGAGATAGATTTACTGTTAACCCTTGAACCCGAAGCAAATTCAGAGACAGTTCTTTCTCAATATGCTAATTGCGCGATCGCACCAACTTTATTAAATATTCAAGAGGCTTGCGATCGCGAACCATTAATAAATCCTCATGGAATTAGTGGTTCTCTACTGTTCCCCCATGCTCATATTAATCTCGATAGTTTTGTCTCTGCCCATAGTCAAGCTCTACAAAGACTTGGCGGCGAAATTATTTATACCAAAGTTCAGAATCTATTAGTTTCAGGCGATCGCGTAACGGGCGTTGCTACTGAGCAAGGCGAGTTTTATAGCGATCGGATTGTGGTTTGTGCAGGTGGCTTATCCCGCGCACTACTTAAAAATTCGGGCATTAATGCTCGAATTTATTTTACCCATGCCGAAGCGATCGAAACGGAAGCCGTTGAACTTAAATTGCGATCGATGTTGATGCCTGCGGACTCTAAACGCTATGAGCTAGAAGCGGCTACT
>CAIJEA010000391.1 GCA_903819605.1 uncultured cyanobacterium
ATAAACTAGAATTTCAGGTTGATATTCGGCAATGACCATACGCGCAAATTCTTTTTGAAAAAATGTTCGATAGGCTGTATCTGGCACGGCTAGAAATAGTTTTCGTTCTGGATCTCCTACTTTTAATGCTACTCGATAGTTTAAAAATTGTCCCATCGCCAGATGAAAGTCCGTGAGTGATGAGGGATTGATAAAACTTTTAATCTCTACGGCAATTTTTTCGTTGTTTCGTTCAGCAGCAATTAATTTTTCGGCTCCAAGATCGATATAAAGTTCAACGCCTCCTATTTTCAAAAATAATGGATCTTCCGTAATCTGCCAACCATCTTTGATTAGGGCATTTCTGACTGCATCATGAAATAAATCTTTTGCCATTTCCTTTTTCCTTTTAACTTTTTCCTTGATTTTGAGGGTAAAGACAGATGCTGGCTACACTATTTTCTATTTCTTGAGCCGTTAGAGGTTCTACTATAAAACCATTGTCTTGATACCATTTGATTAGGTTCGGGTTAGCATTAAGATCGTCTTGAGTTATTGACCCATGAAGCTTTTTGATTCCTTTCTCCTTAATATATTTGATAAGAAATTTTAGTGTGGCATTTCCTAGTCCCAGCTTGCGGTAGCTTTTCGGTTTTTGGTGAAAAAATGCATAAATGTGTCCTAGTGGGGGACGGGCTATGTTGTCTTCAAAGTGAATATCTGCTAGAAGAATTTCATTAGGAGACTCAAAATTGCACTTGATATGACCGACCATATCCCTCAGTCCATGCAGCGAACGATAAACTTCGAGCAGAAGAAGTGACTCATACTCATTAACTTCAATTTGGTAATCACGCCTTTCTTTATCATAAATAGTCACAATACTTTTAGGAGTCATACTCATTAGTTTTGTAGATCGCGTAGAGACTGGAGATTATTACGAACAGTTTTTGTATTTGGATGTTCCCTACCTAGCGAAATTTCCATAATTTCTAATGCTTTTACGTAGAGAGGTTCTGCTTCTCCATATCTGCCTTGCGACTTGTACAACCCTGCAAGGTTGTTGATACTTCCAGCGATATCGGGATGGCGTTCTCCTAAAACTTCTTGCCTCAGTGATAGGGCTTGTTTATACAGTGGTTCTGCTTCTTCATATCTCCCTTGTGAACGATACATCTCTGCGAGGTTGTTGATACTGGTCGCGACATAGTGATGGCGATCTCCTAACAGTTCTTGACACATGGATAGGGATTGTTTATACAGTGGTTCTGCTTCTTCATATCTCCCTTGCGAAGAGTATAGCAATGCGAGGTTGTTGGTACTAGTCGCGACATAGTGATGGCGATCTCCTAACAGTTCTTGACACATGGATAGGGCTTGTTTATACAGTGGTTCTGCTTCTTCATATCTGCCTTGCGACTCGTACAACGCTGCGAGGTTGTTGATACTTCCAGCAACATCTGGATGGTGATCGCCTAACAGTTCTTGCCTCAGTGCAAGGGCTTGTTTATACAGTAGTTCTGCTTCTTCATATCTGCCTTGCGAAGTGTACAGCAATGCGAGGTTGTTGATACTGGTGGCAAATTGTGGATGTTTTTCACCACGTGTCACCCTCTCAATCTCTAAGCATTGCAATCTTAATGTTTCCGCCTCCTCATATCTGCCTTGCAAACGATACAGCGCTGCGAGGTTGTTGATACTGGTGGCGACATAGCGATGACGATCTCCTAAAAGCTCTTGATACATTGCAAAGGCTTGTTTATGCAGTGGTTCTGCTTCTTCATATCTGCCTTGCGAAGTGTACAGCGCTGCGAGGTTGTTGATACTGGTGGCGACATAGGGATGTCGCTCTCCTAAACGTTCTTGCGTAGCTTTCAAACATCTTTGATAAGGATCTTCGGCAAGTGCGTAGAATCCTTGTCCTTCATAAAATCTCGCAGTTCCTGTAAATGACCAAAATAAGTCTTTTTCAGGATTGAGAATATCACCCAGCATTTCACGGTTCAGTATATCCAAATGAGGAATAGCGGGAGATACCATTGTAATCAGATCCCGCGTTGGCGATTGAGGTATCTCTTTGGCAATTGTCAGCAATCTGGTTACAAATGCTTGCCGAAACTGATGATTTTCTTCAGCTTTTAATAGCTTGGCACGAAAGAACTCGCGGACTAGCGTATGAATCTTATAAAAGTTGCATTCTTCATCAATTGGTTGAATCAAATGCAAACTGTCTAACTGCCCTCTTGCCTCATTGAGTTCTGCTTCCGTAATTTCCGCACTTGCTCCAATCTCAGCCACCAACTCCCACAAAATCTCAACAGGAGCAAACAGCCCTAACAACATCGCCACTCTCTGAGAGCCAGTACTGATATCATCCCAACTCAGTTGGATTGCCGCTTCCACAACACGATGGGCATAAAACCTATGCTTGCGTTCCCGTGAGATCGATTCATCAGCTAGGTTTAACCTTTCTTGTAACTTGGCAAAAGTCAGAAAGCGATTTTTGCTCAGATATTCACCGATTAACTCTATACCCAAGGGCAAATAGCCCAGAGTTTTACAAATCTCCTTGACCGTGACAAGTTCTTTATCTACCTTTGTCGCACCAACTATTTTTCTTAACAGTTCTAGCGCTTTCTCCTCTGACAATACAGGCAGAGGCACAGACTCAAAGCCCACGTTCAACTCCCGTTCTCTCGTCGTTACCAACACCCGTACACGCGGATCTATCGGCATTGCCACATCGGGAATGCTCTCCGCCTTCGGTACATCATCGAGAATCACCAATAACTTGCCAGTCTCAGGCAACCAGTTTTGCCAATACCATGCCGCTTGTTCGTCTAGGCTAGCCGATCGCATTGATTCGGGTAAATCAAGATAAGGACTAGCGATCGTCACTACTGCCTGAGCCAATCCCATCTCTCGCAAGGACAACCAATACCGCGCCACATATTCCTGTTGATAGCGAGTCGCATATTGCAGCGCAAGCTCGGTCTTACCGACACCACCCATCCCCTCTACCGCACAGACGATTACACCCTGCCCCTCTTGCAACTTTGTATGAATATCCGTAAGTTCTTCCTCTCGCCCGACAAAGTTTTTGGAACCCTGTCGCACATTGCTAGGAATTGGCTGATTGGATTTTGGCGCTTGATGAATAACTGTTTTATTAACGCTTTGGTCAAGATTGTTGGTTAAATTACCATCAACAAAAACGTCTTTGAGTCCAGTTTGATTAACTTGCTGTTCGCTCACGCATCACCCCCAGAGACTAAAGCGATCGCCTGATTGATAATCGCCTCGCGATCGACCATTGCGCCCAACTCAACTGCCTCATATCTACCCTCAAAAGCCTCGCCCGCAGCAGCATCTAACGCGATCTCATAAGCCTCTTCGATCGTCTCGCGTAGTTCTGAAGGTTCGCAATAATTTCCTTTAGCCTTACGTCGTTGATTAGTACGCTGAATTTCTCGTACCGAATTTTTAATTGAAAGATCCCACGATCGTGTAGTGCGATTTTCGGCGCGTTGTTTGATCAGATGCATCAGCAAGATTTTGGCAAAGCTATATATCTTATTTAGCTTGTCATCCTTACTCATTTCTGTCATCTCCTCCACCAACAGCAGCGCATCGGAAATATTGCCACTGAGCAAAAATCCCTTTAGTTCCAATAACTCTTCCATCGCCTATGCCTCCTGAGTCAAATCACCCAAATCAATATCACCCGTTACCTTGACATTCTTCAGCATCGTCTGCTCAACTGAGCCACCAACCGATGGCGCTGTTTGCCGCATTGATTTTGCTCGAAGATTTACACCTTCAATATCACTTGCCATCACTTGTACAGTTTTAGCTTCTGTAGCCAAAGCCTCAACCTTAGCCGCCAGATCTTGATTGCTTGATAGTAGCGATCGCACCTCATCCAACAACTTCACCACATCAGGATCGTCAGCGATCGCCTCCACATCGATCACCACTTGCTGATAATCGATCTCTTGTCCCGCCTCAATTAATCTAGCCGTCTGCGAATCTGGAGCTTTGTGACGGAGAATTGACCAGAGCGATCGCGACAAATTTATTGTCCCATCGGTAATGTTTTCGCCAACCTTAGACAAAGCACCAGTCCCAATCGCGAGCGCTAAACCAACAAGCAAAGAAACTGGCTCCATATTTGCACCGCAGAATTTACTAATATTTTGATTTTATAGCAGTAGCCAGTTAGGTCTTAACATAACTGGCTATAGATGTTCAACGCGATCGCCTCGCAGCTCTCAAATCAAATACCTAAAAGCTGAAAAAACTCTCAAATGTATCTTGAGGTACTTTATTTAAGCACTAGACATTCATTAATAAAGATTGATCCCGTCGGCTGGTTTTCTAATCTACACAGAAAAATTTCCGTGACTCAACAAGCAACTTCAGTTTCCACAAATCAATTTACGCTCACGATTAACGGCACAACCACCCGTATTAAA
>CAIJEA010000392.1 GCA_903819605.1 uncultured cyanobacterium
AATTTTCAAATGAGTGCGTACTCATTTGAAAACAAAAAATCAATCTCAGTAAGGGTTTTGAGTTTTCATTTTGCCGTAGGCAAAATGAAAACTGCTATAGGCTGTGATACTCGGTGCATTTATTGATTCACTATCTTCACGGCACTTCTGTTCTCTCTAATGCTTGATTGATACTTTAATTCTGCAACTATCCGCTTGTTATAGCTTTGAAGAAAAATGCTAGATCATGATAAAAAGGCAGATTATAGGACAAGTTCATGAGTTTCTAAATAGTCTCGAATCCAATTGCTTCCTAAACTCATGAGATTGTCTAAATTAAAATCCCATAAAATAACACGCCCATTGACACTTGCTGAAGCAAGCATTTCCCCATCAGGGCTGAAACAAACGCTCTTGATCGCAGCTTGATGTCCCTGTAAAGTTAGGAGTTCCTTGCCATCTAAACTCCATATTTTGATCGTGCGATCGCTACCACCAGATGCTAATGAATTTCCATCGGGACTAAAGCAAACGCTTCTTGCTTCAGCACTATGCTCATTAAGAGTTCTTAATAGTTTGCCTTGAAGATTCCATAATTTTACACTGCCATCCTTACTGCTGCTAGCAACAATTTGATTGTTTGGGCTAAAGCAGACGCTGTAAACTTCCCCCGTGTGACCAAGAAAGGTATTTAATAAAGTGCCATCCCAGTGCCATAGTTTAACAGTTTTATCTTGGCTTGCGGTGGCAATCATATTACCATCAGGACTAAAACAGACATAATAGACAGCATTGGCATGACCAAATAAAGTATGTATCCATTCCCCATCCTGATTCCATAGCTTGACCGTACAATCACCACTTGCTGTAGCAAATAGCTCGCCATCTCCTCGATAGGCAACACTATAAATAGGTTGCTCATGTTCGTTATATATGGTTTTGAGTAAGTTCCCTTTAGCATTCCAAATTTTGATAGCGCGATCGCTACTAACTGACAATAAGAAGCGATTGTTTGGGCTAAAACAAATACTATTAACAATGTCTTTATGTCCTTCTAAAGAGGTAATCAATTTGGAATTGGCTAGCCAAACTTTGATCGTATAATCGCTGCTGGCTGATGCAACAAAACGAGAGTCAGAACTAAACGTAACGCAGTTGACTTCTTCTGAATGACCTAATAACTGGAGGTGAGAATTTCCTTTAGTTCGCCAAAATTTTATAGTAGTATCTTGGCTTCCTGTAATCATCCTATCTCCATCAATATTAAAGTTAATGCTATGCACGCCTCCTTTATGTCCATGGAGAGTTTTCAGTAAATTTCCTTTAAGATCCCACATTTTAATTGAGCGATCGCTACTTATGGAAACAAGAGATTTTCCACTAGGATGAAAACGCACTCCTAAAACCTTGTCGGTATGACCTTCAAGCACTGCAAGTAGACTGCCTTCCATATTCCAAAGTTTAATGTCTCGACCACGACTAGCAGAAGCAATAACGCGACCTGACGGAGAAATATCAATATCTTCAATAAAACTATCATGGGCTTTAATAGTTCTGATGAGTGTTCCATCCACATTCCAGATAATTAGCGATCGATCGGCACTGCCAGTAACTATGCGCTCTCCATCGGGACTAAAACAGAGACAAGATATCCATTTGCCATGACCACCAGTAAAGGTATTAAATGGAGTGCCATCATCACGCCATAGTCTAATTTTGGCATCTTCACCACAGGACGCAAATATTGATGCCGTTGGACTAAATTTAGCATCTAGTACGGGCGCTTGATGATCTTTAATGATTTGATTTGATTGCTCTACAAATAATTTTTTCCATCTATCCATTTTCCAAAGCCTGATCGTGCCATCACGGCTAGATGAAATAAGATATTGTCCATTACGGTTAAAACTAAGGCTAGTAATCCAATTTGAGTGTCCAACAAGGGTTTGTTGTAGGTTACCTTTGATATCCCAAATTTTAATCGTGCGATCGCTACTACCCGTTGCAATTAGCCGCTCATCAGGATGAATCGCAATACAGGTCACAATATCCATATGTCCTGTAAGATGATTATATTCATGGACATTATAGACCGCTTGATGTAGAGCGGTTATTCCATGCATTCGCAAGCTGGCTTTTTCTCCAGTAGATGCTTCTAGTTCTTGTAATTGTTTACCTGCTTCCATCGACTCCAATAATGCTTCAAATTGCTGGTTAAGAATAAATGTAGCTTTTGCTGAAGCGCTTTTGAGAACAACCTCTGCTTCCATTAAACTTGCTTGAGTTTTCTGCTGCATCTCTACTAATCTAACCTTTGCTTCCTGCTCAGCCAATAAGGTTTGCTCAAGCCGCCGTTTAGCCGCAGATAAAATTTGATTAGCTTCGGCTTGAGCAATGAGGGCTACTTCTACTTCTCGTTTTTCAATTTCTTGGCTAGTAGAAAAGAATTGGTAGTCATAGTTACTCAGATTTTTATCTATTGACCATGTGAGCGCATCCTGAAGTGCCTGTCCGCGTAGCAATCTAGACTCATCTTGGTAGTTGGAGTCCATCCAAGCCTTGAAGGCTTCACCATAGGGGCGCAAATTGGCTAAAGCTTGATTTACCCAATTTTGATTAAAAATTGCGGCATAGATAGGATTATAAACACGAAGCTTTCCTTCTCGCTTAACAACTAATCCCGTAATACGTAACTCCGTTTGTTCAGGACTATCATCAGCAATAATTCCTCCTTCTAACTTTTTTAAAGATGGTTCAGAGTTCAAAATTTGCTGATATAAACCGAGCAATTTACCTTGGCGATTTTCACTACTCCAGAGAATGCGATCGCGAATTGTCTTAAAATGCTCAGGCTGATCGTGGATTTCCCAGTTTTCAACCAATTGCGATCGCACTAAATTATTGACCCAGACTAGTTCTTGATTTAGAGGAATGGGCTTATTTGAGGTTAGAATTAGTTGACAAATTTTTTGCGTAAGAAACGGTTGTCCACCAGTGTAAGCAAGAATAGCTTTGAGAACTGCAACAGGATTTTGCGATTTTGGCAGCAGACCGCGCATGAGAGGGCGAGCTTCCTGTAGTTGAAAGCCTCTTAGCTCAATTGCTCGTCCGATATTAAAAGGAGTTCTTTGCTTATCACGGATCAAGTCAGCAGGTGTAGCAACACCAAAGAGAGCGAAGGTTAGGCGATTATAGGCAATGCGATCGGCGCGACGATTAAATGATTCACGAATTAATGCAAAAAAATCATCGACTGGAAAGTTTAGACTGAGAATACTATCTATTTCGTCAACAAAAAGAATGATTGGTGAAGAGATTTTTTTCAGTAATCCTTCGTCAAGGAATTTCCCAAAACGCTGCACTGGAGATAGTAACCTGTTCCGCTCCCACCATTCTTCCAAATCAAAGGATTCATATAAATCGAGGCTACTAATGATACTATCAATTAGCCCTGCGTACCATTGTTCGGGATCGATGTCAGATGTGCCGATCGCTGTAATATCTATCGCCGCACAGGTAAAATTTTCTTCCTGCAATCGTTTCATAGTGCGGACACGCAAACTCGACTTACCCATCTGTCGAGAGTTGAGAACATAACAAAATTCCCCTGCTTTTAAACTTTCATAAAGATCGCTATCCGCTTGCCTTTCCACATAGGTAGGTGCATCTATAGATAGACTACCGCCAACTTGGTATAGATAAGCTCTTTTACTGTCTAAAACCATTATTTGACTCTAATGCATTCTTGGTGTTTACCTTTGAAGATCTGACTTTGCAAATTACAGCACCTTGCCCTGAAGTAAAAACAAAGTTTTTTTGGATTTTTCGCAATTTGCCATAGAACATTAGAACTAGATACTTTGTCGAAAATATTGATAGTAAAGACTACACATAGGGACTACGAGATTTCCTTGGAATTTGACTAGACCAATACTTCTCAACTTAAATGCTATTTGGCTCTCTAATTGTAAAGGGCGATCGCTTGCTACCAACTCTTTAAAAGCTTCCATCATTTCTGTATCTTCTTTTAAGTTACCTAATTGACGACGCAGATGATCGCCAAAAATCCCTTCCTCAGTCGGAGCTAGTTGCAATAATTTTTCCCAACCTATTCGACCTCGTGCAATTTGATAGAGCGCTTGTCTTACTAAATAGGGATGACCACCCGTGAGGTTCAGTAATTGATCGACTTCCGTTTCTTGCCAATCTAGTTGATGACGATTTACCAGATCCGTAATTTGAGCATGAGTTAATTCAGGTAATTCAATGGGTAACCCCACGTTAAAGGGAGACTGATTGATATTTAAAGGAATATAAACTTCTTTAGAATGAACAATCACTAATCTGAGCTTTTTCCATACCTCTTCGTTCTTTGCCTTTTCATGCCAAGCACGTAACAATCCAAAAAAATCTGCAGCAATTTTTGGGTATTGAAAAATCAAATCTACTTCATCTAGTCCCAATACTAAGGGATTCTCTACCACTGTCAGTAAATAACGTTGAAAATACTTTGTACATTTATTTTTGCTGCCCAATACTCCTTGCCAATATTCATCTAAATTGTCGTCTAGATTAAGCTCTGATGCGATACTGGCGCAAAACCATTGCAGAAATGAATCTAGATCGCCAAATACATCACTATCTGCTTGTTGAAAGTATAAATGTGCGACTTGATATCCTTTGTATTTGGCATAGGCTAGAGTTCGCGATAGCAAAGATGACTTCCCCATCTGACGTGGAGCTTTAATCCGAATCAGCGAACCAGGACGTAATACAGTTTCACAACTATCTTTTTCAATCGGAGGGCGCTGAATATAAAAACGAGAACCTAATTGCACCTGTCCTTCAGGTTCTTCTATTTGCAGTGGTTTCGTCGTTTGTGGAGATTGTGCGGCCGCAGTGAGAGTTGCAGTAGAGATTGTTGTTGCGGCAGTAGAGTTCTTAAGAAGCCGTTCGAGAGCCTGTAAAGCTTCTGTAGCATCTTTAAAGCGTTGACGATAGTCATAGCGCACCATTTTGTCAATAATTGCAGCCAGTCCTAAATTCATCCTAATGCTCACCTGAGCACAGGCTAAGGCACAGCTATACTCATTGGTTTGACCATCTCTTGGCAATTCCTTATAGGACAGACCTGTAAATGCTTGTAGGCACATTAACCCTAACGCGTAGACATCGCTACAAAATTTAGGCTGTCCAGCTAATTGCTCGTTTGGCATATATACAAGCGAACCGACTACTACGCTGCGGGTTTCGTCGCTATCTTCTTTGATGCGATCTAAAAAATCTGTACTTAGAGATTTGACTGCACCAAAGTCAATTAAGACAATCTTGCGATCGCGGCGACGGCGAATTAAGTTGGCAGGCTTAATATCTCGATGAATTACCTGTGAACTATGGACAAAGGATAATACTTGTAAAATATCTCTCAAGGCAGAAATTACCTGTGACTGACTCCATTTCTGCCCGACAACAATTTCACGATTTAAGGTGTGACCTTCGATAAACTCTTGCACGAGATAAAACTCACCATTTTGCTCAAAATGGGCAAATAGTCTTGGTATCTGATCGTGATTGCCCAATTCATGTAAGGTTTGTGCTTCACTATCAAATAATCTCTTAGCAATTGTAAGCTCCTGTGACGAACTAAACTGAGGTTTAAGTTGCTTGACTACGCACGCTGGCTTATTCGGGAGTTGCAAATCTCTTGCCAAAAATGTGTAGCCAAAACCGCCACCACCAAGGGGTTTTACAATTTGATACCGTCCTGCAAGAATGGACTCAGTACTGCTCATGGGTTGGTTGCGGTATTTCAGGAACCTTAATCTTAACGCAATATAACCCAAATCATGGGATGATTGCCATAAGATTTAGTAATTATCACTGTAGGAATTGGTTTTGATTAAAGTTCGACGAATGGATAACTATAATCAAACCTTAAAGATAGTTTCATAACAAGAATTGTTGAATATAGCGATAGTTGAATAGAGGCATATCTATAATTATAAGCTAGCAAGATTTAGCTTTTTTTATCTAATAGGACTTGCACAAAAATGACTTGAAACTTGCATTTAATAGTAGGGACAATTCATGAATTACCCCTACATTTCATTCTTTTGCGTAAGTCCTAGAGTAGTAGCCAGTTACGTTAGGACAAAACTAAAACCCATAAGATAATTGCGGCGCGAAGCGCCGCAATTATCTTATGGGTTTTATGTCTTAACTTATTCGGCTGTAGCTATATCTAAATAGAAATTTTAGGTTTATCTTACTTTACACATTTCGGCATTAGCTATAGTAGATTAATATTCTCAAGGATTGATTTTGCTGAGCTATGAAGTGCTGAGAGTTCAGTAGATGTGAGTTGAAGTTCGATCACCTTTTCCATACCTTGTCTTCCGATCTTTACTGGTACGCCCATAAATATATCTTTTAAATTGTATTCGCCAGCAAGATAAGCTGCCGCAGAAAAAATTCGATGCCGATCGCTAAGAATTGCCTCCACCATCGTAAAGGCAGCAGCAGACGGCGCAAAATATGCGCTTCCATTTTGCATTAACTTAACTATTTCGGCTCCGCCATTACGAGTTCTTTCGACAATGCGATCGATCGCACTTATTTCCATTAGCTCAGTAATTGGCACGCTATTCACCGTGGAAAATCGCGGCAAAGGAACCATTAGATCGCCATGTCCGCCTAAAACTATTGCATTAATGTCTGCACTCGAAATTCCTAACTCCATGGCGATAAAAGTTTGAAATCTGGCGGCATCTAAGACCCCAGCCATTCCAATGACTCGATGCGTAGGTAATTCACTTACTTGCCATGCCAAATAAGTCATCACATCTAAAGGATTAGTCACAACGATCAAAATTGCATTAGGAGAATGGGCGATCGCTTTAGGTACGACATCCTTCACAATTGCAGCATTAATCTTTAGCAGATCGTTGCGACTCATACCCTCTTTACGCGGTAAGCCTGCTGTCAAAACTATGACATCTGAGTTTTTGGTGTCAGCATAGTCATTAGTACCAATAATTTGGCGATCGAACTTAGCGATCGCGCAAGCTTGCTTTAAATCTAGAGCTATTCCCTGTGGTTTGCCTTGCACAATATCACAGAGTACTACATCCGCCAAATTAGCTTCAGCGATGCGATGTGCCAACGTTCCCCCAACATTGCCAGCACCGATGATAGTAACTTTTGGCGATCGGTAAGCTTGAACTTGCGTGGGCATAATCATAAAAACTATTCTCTTATCTTATAGATTGACGGAAATATTCTCTAAAGAAGAATTTCAAAGAATATGACAACGTTAGTTAACAAAGAACCAGTTTTGTGGCG
>CAIJEA010000393.1 GCA_903819605.1 uncultured cyanobacterium
AACATCGCCTTCTGTCACCGTGACTGCCCCTTCTACTAAATCAGCGATCGCATTGGCTTCCATCGCCCATTCTAGGCGTTGAGGATCGGCATATCCTGCTGTCCGCGACAGGTTTTCCATGGCAATACGAGCGGCTAGCTTTTCACTCGCCTGCCGTTGGGAACCAAACTGCTTAGTACCCTGCATAAATTCTTGAATAACTTCGTAGCGTTGCAAAATATCGGCTTCACGATTCTCTGACTCTAAGGGAATTAAACCCAAGGCACGCACAGAATCCTGATGACGCTTTTTTTGAATGCGATCGATGGTTGCCGATTTCTCAATTTGTCCTAACATGGCATCCGCAAACAGACGCGCTCTGGTATGACCTTGTCCTCCCGCCGCAAATTTTGCTGCTTCGTGGATTTCTTCCCACTGAGCAGGTGTCATGGCGCGATAGGCTCTCCAAAACCAAGCTACATCGACAGCACCATCTACTAAATCTTGGCTAGTGAGGGGAGTATGTTCGCCAACTTGAGCGCTCCAACCTTCTCTAATCGATTGCTCGACTTGCCAATGGGAATCTTTGGTATGGGCATGGAACCACCATACGGCTTCGGCAAATGCGGGAGATGCCAGTAGATGCCCGACATACCCTGACCATTGAGGAGCATAGACTGCCAGCTCGATCGCTTTGCGATTGGTAAGTCCAGAAGCGGTAAATTGCTGCGCGAATAGTTCGGGGGTATCGGTGGGCAGAGGGAAGGAAACGCGAATGAGATGACTAAATACGGCGGCTTTACTAGCGCGATCGTAGCTCCATCCTCGGATAAACTGTTCTTTGCCTAAATTTTGTAAAAGTTTAATCACAGGAGCAATGCCTAATACGGACTGCAAGCTCAAGGCGGCTTCGGTAGCAGGAGTGGGTAAATCGCCGCGATCGCATTCTATTTCCACAATCCGCCGCCGACAGCGATCGACTAATTCTAATAAATACTGATAATCAGGTTCGGGCAAATTAGAGAACTCATTGCGGGTGCGATCGCGCTGAGTTAATGCGCTTAATTCTCTAAAACTATAGTAGTAGTTTCCTAACCGTTCGCCAATTAGACAATCTAAAAGATCTGCTTCTGTAACTACATTGGCTTTGAAGGCAAAAATCATCTGGATTAAACTCGGACGACAACGCTTAATTTGTCCTTCTGACTGATTGCTAATGGGCAATATTAGATAGCTGCCCCTTTCATCCTGTAGATAGTGAGGTACGGTTCCTTTTGGCTCATCTATCCATCGGATAAGTTGCCACAAGCGCTTAGTCTGTGACTCTGTCCAGTTACTAGAATCAGAGGCATAGTTCTTACAAGCCATCAGCGTCCAAGCATTAATTTGACTATTTTCACGCCAATCGTATTTATCTGATGGAGAACTTTGGCACAAACCTTTAAAGTTCATTCCAGAATTTATTTGAGATAAAATTGCCGCCGTGTTGAGACCCATCCCCGAAAATCCTGAAATGTTGGCGTTTAGGATG
>CAIJEA010000394.1 GCA_903819605.1 uncultured cyanobacterium
CGCTTCGCGCCGCAACTCTCTTCTCGGTTTTGTTTTTGTCCCAACATAACTGTCTACATCTATATAAGCAATTTTTCAGGTATACTCTAGTACGCAGGGATGATTGGCTAATATTTAACTAAATAATTGGGGGTAGTTATAATTAAAGACTTAAGAGCATAGTCCCGTTAGTATACTAATACTTTTGACAAGTCTTTAGATTGTTCAAGCCAGAATAATTATATAGAGTTGTCGGTTAGCCAATAATTTGACGAAAAGCCTTAAGCCCCTGTTTTTAATGTCTATAAACCATGAGCTATTTGATATCGGAGCTTGGAGAATCTGAGAAGTCAGCAGATCAACGATCAGGGCGATCGCTGAATATTTTGATTATTGAAGATGTTGCCGTAGACGTAGAGCTAACATTGTTTGCGCTAGAAGCCGCAAACTTATCTTTTACCTATGACATTACTGCTACTGCCATTGAATGTCAGAAATATTTGCAAGAGAAAAACTATGATGTGGTTTTGTCGGACTATCGGCTACCAAGTTTTAATGGTTTGCAAGCCTTTAATTTTTTAAAACAATCAGGTCAAGATATTCCGTTTATTTTGATCACGGGTAGTTTAGGGGAAGAGTCAGCCGTCGAATGCATCAAAGCGGGAATGACCGATTATGTACTTAAGGATCGCTTATTTCGGTTACCTAGTGTCTTACAACGCGCTCTTCAAGAGTTTGCATTACGTCAACAGCAAAAAGTAGCGATCGCCAAAATCGAACAGCAAGCATGGCGCGAAACAATAATCAATCGTATTGTCCAAGCCATGCGAGAGACTTTAGTTTTAGAAGATGTTTTACAAACGACAGCAGATTTATTACACGAAGCTTTACAAGTTACTTATTGCTTGATTTTTCAGCCAGATAGTTCGCAGAGAATGAGGGTGAACTATGTCAATAAAAGTATTAGGGAACATAAAGACCAAATCCATGGATTGGATTGTGATTTTTATGAACATTATCAAGATGAGTTAACACAGGGAAAGCAGGTAGCTATTCATCCGCTTAGTGAGGATATCGAACAGAAAACAAAAAAAGTAGCAGAAAAATATGGTATCCAGTCCCTGATGATTACGCCTCTTTTTTATCAACAAATTTACATGGGCGGCATCAGTCTGTACCAAATGGATCGAAAGCGAGTTTGGTCTGACAATGAATTGTCCTTGGTTCAAGCGATCGCCGATCAATGTGCGATCGCTATCCATCAGTCAGAACTCTATCAAAATGCTCAGTCGGAACTGATGGAGCGCAAAAAGATGGAAGCCCAACTACGCCACGACGCTTTCCATGATGCTTTAACTGGATTGCCCAATCGTTCTTTATTCTTAGATCGTCTTAGTCATGCTTTGCAATTATCACAGAGACGTGCACATCTAAATCCAGAAAATCTTCCCGAACAATTTGGGGTTCTCTTTTTAGATTTAGACCGATTTAAGGTAATCAATGATAGCTTAGGACATTTGGCTGGCGATCAATTATTAAAGATCGTGGCGCAACGCCTAGTTGATTGTCTTAGAGGGGGCGATACAGTTGCTCGGCTGGGGGGAGATGAATTTGTGATGCTGCTCGAAGGAATTCAAGATGTTAATGATGTGATTGAAGTTGTCCATAGAATTCAAGACACATTAAAAATGCCAATTTTGATAGAAGGGAATGAAATATTTGTTAGTACAAGTATTGGAATTGCCCTAAATGCCACTGGCTATAACCAACCAGATCAATTACTGCGGGATGCTGATACTGCTATGTATCGGGCTAAGGAGCAAGGTAGGGACAGATGTGAGGTATTTAATCCTACGATGCATACTGAAGCTCTTAAGAAGCTAAGATTAGAGAATGATTTACGGCGAGCGATCGATCGAAAAGAGTTGCGCGTACGTTACCAACCAATTATCGACCTGAAGACAAAGAAAATACTTGGCTTTGAAGCACTCGTCCGATGGCAACATCCTGAGCAAGGATTGATTGCTCCCGCCGAATTTATCCCACTGGCTGAAGACGCAGGACTAATCGGTGCGATCGACTTTTGGATATTAGAAGAGGCTTGTACTCAGTTGCGAACATGGCAAGATCAGTTCCCAATTGCCGAATATCTCACGATGAACGTCAACTTATCAGGCAAACAGTTTACTAAGTTAGATTTAATTAGCCAAATTGAAAAGATATTAGAGCGAACTAACCTTAATAGTACAAACCTAAAGATAGAAATTACTGAAAGCATATTGATTTAAAAGACCTCTTTAGCAAACCAAATCTTAAATGAGCTTAAGGAAAGAAACATTCAAGTTTGCATTGATGATTTTGGCACTGGTTATTCTTCATTAAGCTATCTCCGCCGTTTTCCAATTCATACGATCAAGATCGATCGATCGTTTGTTTCTCGATTAGATAACGACAATGAGGATGGGGAGATTGTCAAAGCAATTATTGTTTTGGGGATAAATCTGGGATTAAATGTAATTGCTGAAGGTATAGAAACATCTGAGCAGTTTAGTTTTCTGGAAGCTCATAATTGCCACGCAGGTCAGGGATATCATTTATACAAGCCTTTAGAAGCGAAAGCGATCGCCATATTATTAGAGTCTCTTCCATTTGACTAAAAGATAATTTTGCTTCGCAAAATTATCTTTTAGTCAAATGGAAGAGACTCTAATA
>CAIJEA010000395.1 GCA_903819605.1 uncultured cyanobacterium
GGACAAAAGCAAAACCCAGAATATAGTAGCGGCGCGAAGTACCGCTACTATATTCTGGGTTTTGCTTTTTGATATAGAAGTGCAGAAACTTTCCCAACTTTACCCGATATAGCTATATCGGGTAAAGCTGAAAAAGAGAGAGCGAATTATTTTGCTTAGGAATTGCGCAAAAGTATTTATTCGTAGGGGCAACTCATGAATTGCCCCTACGAATAAATGCGCGTTTCAAGTCACTTTTGCGTAAATCCTGTTGCTCTTTTTTTGTTGCAATCCTATTGATTAGGCAAAAATTTGACTTAGAGCTGTATCAATATCGGGATATTTAAACGAAAATTTATTAATCTCCGCCTTATGGGGCACAACTCGCTGACCATCTAAGATCACCGTTGCCGCTTCACCAAATAATAGAATCAAGGCTGCCGCAGGAACTGGCAAAAAAGCAGGGCGTTTAATTGCTTTAGCAAAGGCAACGGTGAAATCTTCATTGGTGACAGGTTGGGGAGCAGTGCCATTGAGCACACCTGTAATTTGAGGATTATTTACAGCAAAAATGATTAGTTCGACTAGATCATCGCGATGTATCCAAGAAAACCATTGCTTGCCAGTGCCAATTTTGCCACCACCGCCAACTTGAAAAATTGGTAACATCTTCGCGATCGCGCCCCCTAAGCCCAACACAATTCCTGTTCGGAGCTTAACTAATCGCACGCCTAAATCGCTCACAGCCTCAGCAGATGCCTCCCAGTCCTTGCAAACATTTGCTAAAAAGTCATCACCTGCATAACTATATTCGTCAAAGGTTTTGTCAAGACTAGTACCGTAATAACCGATCGCTGAACCACTAATTAAAACTTGAGGCTTCACAGCAGCTTTAGCGATCGCCTCGACTAAAACCTTGGTCGTTAAGATCCGACTATCACGGATCTCTTGCTTACGTTTATCAGTCCAGCGCACACCAGCAAGAGGCTCTCCAGCAAGGTTAATTACGGCATCACTACCAGAGACTACATCTGCCAAATCTCCCAATTCAAAAGGGTTATAGCCAACAACTTCAAGATTCGGGAAAGCCTCTGGGGGAAATTGACGGCTTGCTTTTGGTAAATTGCGAGCTAGCACAACAATGCGATCGCCCAAAGCATGTAAGCGCTCTACTAACTTGTTGCCAACAAATCCCGTAGCACCCGTCACTACAATTTTCATAATATTTTGTTTGAATTGATGTTGAATTAGTAGGAATGTCGCATAGTAAACGATATCAGATGACCTAAGTTTGTTAGCTTCTTATAGATCGATCTTATAAGATAGCTATTTAGACGCATCAGCCCAAGACTTGTTAATTATCTTAGAGCGAAAACCAATTCGCAAACATATTCATGGATAGCTCAGCAAAGCCCAAACTACTAATCGTTGATGATGAAGAAGACAACTTAGATCTGCTTCAGCGTATTTTCCATAAAGAATATCGAGTCTTGCGAGCTAACAATGGATTCGAGGCATTGTCTATTTTAGGGCGGGAATCTGATATTGGAGTAATTGTTTCCGATCAACGGATGCCGATGATGTCTGGCACTGAACTTTTAAGCCAAGTCGCAGCAAAATATCCTGATACTTTACGAATTATTCTAACCGCCCACACCGATGTCCGCGATCTCGTCGAAGCCATTAATCAATCTAAAGTTTTTAAATACATCACTAAGCCCTATAAGGTTGATGTGTTACTACAGGTGGTTCAACAAGCTAGCGAAACCTATAAATTGTTGAAGTCAAGAACTTTACAACTCCGTAACGATCTAGAAAGTGCAGAGGCTAAATATCAAAGTATTTTTGAGAATGCGATCGAGGGGATCTTTCAGACGACGATCGATGGTCGTTATCTGATTGCCAATCCGATGCTGGCTAAAATTTATGGTTATGCTTCTGCCGATTCCCTAATTAGTAATGTCACTAATATTGCCGATCAGATCTATGTCAACCCGTCACGTCGCCAAGAATTTATTGATATTTTGCGCTTCCATGATTCTGTGCCTAACTTTGAGTCTCAAGTCTATCGTCGAGACGGCTCAAAAATTTGGATTTCAGAAAATGTACGCGCTGTCCGAGACCAAGATGGCACTCTGATCGGATTTGAAGGTACTGTTCAGGACATTACTCAACGCAAGCGCGCTGAAGAAGAATCAAAATTATTACAAGACTTAACCTTAGAAATCAGTGCCGCGAAGGATTTTCAATCAGCATTAAAAATAGCTCTCACTAAGATTTGTCAGTTTACAGGTTGGGACTATGGTGAAGCATGGCTCCCATCATCTGAGCGTCAAGTTTTAGTATGTAGCCCTGCATGGTACAGCAAGATCGAAGGATTAGAAGAGTTTCGTAAATATAGCGAAAAAATATCTTTCCCTTCAGGAATTGGTTTCCCAGGAAGAGTCTGGAACCACCAGCGCCCAGAATGGATTTGGGATATTTCACTCGAAACCGAATCACACTTCATACGCAAATATCCTGCCATGGAATGTGGTTTGAGGTCAGGGTTAGCGATTCCTGTAAGTGCTGACTCCAATGTCGTCGCGATCGTAGCATTTTTTACAATGTCGCCGAATGATGGCGATCAGCAGTTAGTGGGACTGATTGGCGCGATCGCCATGCAGTTAGGCTCATTAATGCTCCGCAAGCGTGATGAAGAAGCGCTCCGATTAATGAATGAGGAGCTTGCGCTAGCACGCGATCGCGCCCTAGAAGCCAATCGGACTAAAAGTACTTTTGTCGCTAATATGAGCCATGAGTTACGGACTCCCCTGAATGCGATCATTGGTTACAGTGAGATGCTACAGGAAGATGCGGCTTTGTTAGGGATAGAAGATTTTGGAAGCGATCTCCAGAAAATTTATCATGCTGGCAAGCATTTGCTGGATTTAATTAACGATATTCTGGATATGACTAAGATCGAAGCAGGTAAATTGGAAATTTATTACGATGACTTCGATCTACCTCTGCTCGTATGGGATACCAGCACTACCATTGAACCATTACTAGCCAAAAACAATAATCGACTAAGTATCGATTGTGACCACGAATTAGGCGCAATTCGAGCAGATATGACTCGCTTGCGACAGGTTCTTTTGAATATTTTAAGTAATGCCTGTAAATTCACGAAATCAGGGGAAATTCAGGTCAAAGTCAGTCGTCAAAACTCTTCTCAAGGCGAATATTTTTGCTTTTCGATTAAAGATACGGGAATCGGCATCAGCGCTGAGAATCTCGAAAATCTCTTTCAGCCTTTTCACCAAGCGGATAGCTCGACTACACGCCAATATGGTGGAACTGGTTTAGGGCTTGCCATTAGCCATCGTCTTTGTAATATGATGGGTGGAAATATCATAGTCACCAGTGAATTAGGGAAAGGATCGACATTCACTATCTGTTTGCCCGTCAATTGTGAAGCTGCGACAAAGAATAAACAGCCGAAATTCCCAGAACCGACTCCGCCGAATTTGCCTACACCTAACAAAGCTTACCCATCGATCTTAGTAATTGATGATGACCCAACCATCCATCAACGCACCCAAGCACATCTCAGCCACTTAGGAGTTTTTATCTATTCAGCATTTAGTGGAGAAGATGGCATCGATCTAGCCCATGAGATACTCCCTAATGCCATTATTTTAGATGTACAAATGCCATCGATGAGTGGTTGGGAAGTTCTTAAAGAGTTAAAGTCCCAGCCTTTAACTTCGGGAATTCCCATTATTTTACTGACGATTAATGATGAGGATAATGAGCAACATGAGAGCTATGAAATTGGGGCAAATGATTATTTATTTAAGCCAATCGATCGCGATCGC
Organism: uncultured cyanobacterium; assembly: GCA_903819605.1. Taxonomy (GTDB): domain Bacteria; phylum Cyanobacteriota; class Cyanobacteriia; order Pseudanabaenales; family Pseudanabaenaceae; genus Pseudanabaena. The sequence goes on from CAIJEA010000395.1 coordinate 3,840, forward strand.
TTAGTTACAACAATCGAGAAGTATCGATCCGATCCAATGGCGGAGCTATCAGTGCTAGTTGTTGAAGATGATATTAATGTCCGATCGATGCTGAAACGGATGCTTGAGAAGGAGAACTGCGTAGTCTCTGAGGCGCAGGATGGACATGAGGCTTTAAAAGTGATGACTGAGCAGATGCCGCAATTAATTTTGCTCGATCTGATGATGCCAAACATTGATGGCTTTGAATTTATTCATCTACTACGGTTACGGCAGGATATTGCATCCATTCCATTGATTATTATCACCGCTAGAGATCTGACTAAGGATGACTATGTGCGTCTGAGCGGATCGGTGCAAAAGATTTTGCAGAAGGCAAATCACAGTTACGTTGAGTTACTTGAGGAAATTGTGGAACGACTTTATAAATTTGGCATATTGGTTTCTCCGCCATAGATCTAAACGCAACGACTCCAAAAGCCCATATATGCAAAATCGTGCAAAATAATATTTTGTATTTATGGGCTTCATATCTTCCAATATTTCGGACATTAGTATTGCTATAGCATTGATTTATGCAATATTGTTTTGAGGGCTAGAAATTTTAAATCTAGCTATTCCATTACAAAAAAAGAGGATTGAATGAAACGAAACAATGGAATTTTTTCTAATGGGATTTTTGCGATACAGTTCATTTCGATAGCGTGCGCTATAGGTGCATTTGGCTTGTATGTAGCATATCTCATGGATAGGAAGCATTCGCAAGAGTTATTGAACTTAAATTTAGTAGCGCTATCATTTCTATTTATTAGCATTTTAGCTTCAGGTATAAAGGTTGCATTGACATCCTTAATTACGAGGTTGGATAAGTTAGAGAAGCTTATTGTTGAAATTCGTACTGATGAATAAAATTCGTGCTTTGCTTTATAAAAGCTAAAACCCAGAATAGAATTGCGGCGCGAAGCGCCGCAATTCTATTCTGGGTTCATAAAACTAATTTTCATACTGTCGATTGCTATAAACTATTGCTGTAAACTACCGCTTGTTTTTTAGCGCCTCAGACTATAGATCGCCATTTCAATGCCAAATACCAATATTACAATTCATCCCCGTGCTATCGTTCATCCCCATGCCAAAATCGGCGAAGGCACATCTATCGGAGCCGATGCCATTGTTGACGAGTTTGTGGAAATCGGCGATCGCTGCGAGGTTAGGGCAAGGGCGATCGTGACGGGACATACCAAGATTGGCAATGACAACCAAATTGGCTATGGAGCGATCGTTGGCTCAGAGCCACAGGATACTTCCTACAAGGGCGCAATCAGTTTTGTGGAAATTGGCGATCGCAATGTGTTACGCGAATATGTCACCGTCAATCGCGGCACAAAGGAAGGATCGGCAACCAAAATCGGCAATGATAATTTACTCTTTACGGGTGCTCATGTTGCCCACAACTGCACGATCGGCGATCGCGTGATTTTGGTAAACAATGTTTTATTAGCAGGTTATGTAGAAGTGCATAACAATGCTTTTATGGGCGGAGATTCGGTAGTACATCAGTTTACGCGCATCGGAGCATATTCCATGATTCGCGGTCAAACTCGCCTTGGTATGGATGTGCCGCCCTATTGTATGGCTGTTGACACAAATATGGTGTTTGGTCTAAATCGCCTTGGTCTCCGTCGCAATGGGTTTAGTCACGAGCGCCGTCGTGCCATTCTCTCCGCCTATGAAGTTCTTTATAAGTCCGATCGCAATCGTACGCAGGCGATCGATTTTCTAGAGTCATCGCCCGAATTTACGGATAATCCTGATATTCAAATGTTCTGTGATTTCATCAAAAGCAGCCGTCGCGGTATTTGCAAACTTTACGAAAAAGGCGCAAGTCGCATTGAGGAAGACCGCGATTAACATTTTTGGCATAGGGGCAATTCATGAATTGCCCTGTCCAATAGAGAAGGGAATGTAGGGGCAATTCATGAATTGCCCCTACATTTCCTTCTTTATTGGACAGCTAATAATTCCGCAATTAGTCTAGCTAGTTGCTTGAGCTTGAGTGGTTTGCTGATATATCCATTCATGCCTGCCCCTAGACATCGATCCCGATCGCCTTCCATCGCTAGAGCCGTCAGAGCAATGATCGGAATATTAACCAAGTTTGGATCGAGACGGATTTGCTTAGCTGCTTCTAGCCCGTCCATAGTCGGCATTTGAATATCCATGAGGATGATATCGGGCAAGTTTGCTTTAGCTTGAGCAACAGCTTCTACTCCATTTCGGGCAAGAATAATGCGATAATTGATGGCGGTTAGATAGGAACTGAAGGTTTGGATATTTGCCTCATTATCTTCAGCTAATAAAATAAGCGGTGAATTGTCAGGATTTACGTCCAATAAAGATGAAGTTGTAGAGGTTGGTACGGAAGCGATCGCATTAGATTGTGAAATCTCATAGGGTAGGGCGACTGTAAAGCAACTACCTTGTCCAACTTCGCTCTCAGCCATGACCTGACCGCCATGTAGTTCGACAATCTGCTTAACTAGAGCTAGTCCTAAACCAGTACCTTCGTACTGACGGTTGAGAGCGCTATCTACCTGTATAAAGGGCTGGAAGAGTATTCGCAAATCGTTGGAGGCAATACCAATGCCCGTATCTACTACCTGAAATAGGATTATCGGTGAATTCATGGTTTTAATTCGTTCGGGAATTTTTGCTTCTCCTTGCCATGTATCGCCGCTACCGACAGCAACGAGTAAACTGATAGTTCCTCCATTGGGAGTAAATTTGACAGAGTTTGTAAGTAAGTTGATCAATACCTGTTTGATGCGGCGCTCATCGATATTGATGTTGTTGATATGGGGTGGAACATTGCTATTGATTTGCACGCTCTTTTGAAATGCTTGCTGTTTAACGAATGTCAGACTGGAATCACAGAGGTTTTGGACTGAGACTGGTTCAATATCTAATATCATCATGCCTGATGACATTTTTGATAGATCGAGAATGTCATTGATCAGTGATAGTAGATGTTCGCCGCTTGATTCGACTGTAGCGATCGCCTTTAATTGATTTGCATTTAGTGAACCCAAAATCTCGTCTTGAAGAGATTCTGATAGCCCTAAGATGGAATTTAACGGTGTGCGAAGTTCGTGACTCATGTTAGCGAGAAATTCATCCTTGAGCTTGGTAGCGCGGAGAAGTTCTTGATTAGCTAGTTTTAACTGAGTTTCTGCTTGTTTGCGATCGCTAATATCTAGAATCACACAAATGGTTTCATTATTTGTGCCTTGCAGTAATGCAGCCCCAATTATGATGGCGATACGACTACCGTCTTTACGATAATATTCCTTCTCCCAAGGATCGATTTGATGATGTTCGATTAGGGTTTCCATACAAGCATAATCTTTAGCAATATATTCGGGTGGAGTCATTGCTAGCCAATCAATTGCACCAGACTGGAAGTCTTCTCTGGTATAACCAACCATCTCTAAGAAACGATCGTTGGCATCGATAATATGCCCTTGAAAATCAGCAAAGAGCATACCGACGACGCTAGAATCAAATACTCTACGAAAACGGTCTTCGCTATTTTGTAATGAGATTTCGGCTTGTTTGCGATCGCTAATATCGCGACATACACAGATCAGCAAGCCATCCTCGGTAATGGTGAGAGATAGTCCTTCATCAAAACTAGAGCCGTCTTTACGGATCGCGATCGCTTCTCCTTGCCATGAGCGATCTCTCTGGAGTAAAGGAAATATTTCCTGCTCAAATCGGGTCATCTCTTCTGAGGAATACAACTCTGTCCATGATTTGTTCAGAAGTTCGTCAGGACGATCGTAGCCAAATATTTTCAGATGGGATTGGTTTAAATAGATGTATTTATTGTTCTGCAAAATCGCAATACCATCGATCGCCGCTTCAATGGTAGTAAGTTGTTGTTTAAGAGCTTTTTCGGCAAGTTTGCTGGCGCTAATGTCAAAATTGATCCCAGTCATTCTCAAGGGATTACCATCAATATCTCGCTCTATAACTCCATAACCTTTGATGAAATGGATGTTCCGATCGGGATGGATGACTCGATATTCTGTATCGAATTCCGCTTCTCCTGCTATTGCTCGGTTGACTAATGCTTGAGTAGATTGGAGGTCATCTGGATGAACGCTACTAGCCCATGTGTCAGAAGTTACATCCGTTCCTAAGGGAATACCATGTAGTTCATAGGCTCGCTCATCCCAACTAATTGCGTAGTTGGCAAGGTTCAATTCCCAGCAACCGATCGCCCCAGATTTGAGTGCCAAAGCTAGGCGATCGGTTGTTTTCTGTAGTTGCAATTCGGCTTGTTTGCGATCGCTGATATTGTTAGAGCAACCAATCAAGCGAATGGGATTTCCCATTGCATCACAAACGATCGAAAGACGCAAGCGTATATAAATTATTGTTCCTGATTTTGTCCGATTCCGTAGCTCAGTTTCATGAGTTCCTTTTGCCATTAGCGGTCTAATGACTTCGGATTCCATGATAGGGAGGTCTTCCTCTAGGTAAAGCATACTAACGTTCTGCCCGATCGCCTCATTAGACTTGTATTCATAGAGTCTCTCAGCCCCAATATTCCAAGTTTGGATCGTGCCATCCAGCGTACTAGAAATTACTGCATCGTGAATCTGCTCCAGCATTTGCGATTGCAATTGTATGGATTGAGTGCGTTCTGTAACTTTTGCTTCTAGGGATTGATTGAGTTGTAGTAGTTCTTGCTCGGCGCGTTTGCGATCGCTGATATTACGAATTACCCATAACAGTTGAACGCCATTTGATTCAGAACTAATATTTTTAGTTACGATCGTTTCCGCAGGAAAAGGATTACCCCAACAAGGAGTGATGGTAATTTCCCAAGTTGCTTCTAATTTGTTTTGAGATACTAGTGAATTGAGTTGACTATAAAAAAGTTCCACATGATAAGAGTCAATAAAGCTAGCAAAGAGTCTTCCTAAAATAGCTGTATGGCTAATGGCAAGTAGATTTAAGATTGCTTGATTGGCTTCGCTTATCCTACCGAATGTATCGGTCACCAGATAACCATCAGGCGCAAAGTTAAATAAATTTTGGTAGCGGATCTGTTCGTATTCTAATTGTCGATGCTGAACGATCAAATCTTCAGTAGTTACTCTCAACTCTTCCACATTACATTCCAAGTCTGCACTGGTTTCTTCCAACAAATTATTGCGTTCTTCTAGCTCTAATTGGTGTTCTAAGAGCAAGTTCTCCACTCGTTTGCGTTCTGTCAACTCGGTTTGTAATAGTTGATAAGCGATCGCTTGCTGAATGGAAATGGATAGTTGCACTGCTAGCTGCTGAAGTAACTCAATATCTGACTCTTCCCAAATCCTTGGAGCCGAGCATTGATGCAAAATTAGCAAACCCCATAAAGTGCGTTTGTCGGGATTTGGTAATAGGATTGGTACGACCAGATTAGCGCGTACTTGAAATCTTTCGAGCAGTTTAATATGGCAATCTGTCAGATTAGCAATATAAATATCATTAGCAACGAAAACCCTGCCCTCACAATATGCACCACCGAGATTTTCTAGAAAGCAAGTATCTTCAACCTGCACATTTAAGCAAGGCTGCCAAGGTGAGACGATATCTTCGGCAACAATTTTGCCACTCATATCTTCTGGGTTGAATTGATAAATAGCGGCGCGATCTGCTCCTATAAATTGACGCACCTCTTTAACAATTGCATTGCAGATATCTGCTAAGTTCAGAAATTTGCTAATCCGCAGTGCGATTTCGGCGATTAATATTTGCTGTTGTTGCGATCGCCGCAGTTGCCGACTTAGCACAGTTTCTCGCAACACTTGCTTAACTGTAGTTGTGAGTGATTTTGCCGTGATATCCCCCTTAACCAAATAGTCAGCCGCCCCCAATTTCATCGATCGCACAGCCTTTTTCTCATTTCCCAGCCCCGTCAACATAATCACAGGAGTACTCTCTCCAGCACGTTCGACATTGATCGCTTCTAGAAACTCCAAGCCATCGCCATCGGGCAAATTGAGATCGATCAACATAATGTCAGGCTGCTGCGATCTCCACAGTTTTAACCCTTCTTCTAGGGTTGCCGCTTCGATAAGGTGATAAGTTTTCTCTGAGTCCGATCGCAAAGAACGGGAGTAAGTTACGCGATCGCTTTCCGAATTATCCACAATCAAAACAGTTGCAATATCCTGCTCTACAGACAAGCTTCGTGATTGCAAAGACTGAGAATTTAGGGGATCAGGGCGAGAACTGTCCATAACTGGGTAATAACGCAAATTGGAACCAATGCTGATATATAACTTGAACGGTTTGCTGCATTTCAAATGCCCCCATAGGTTTAAGCATATAACAATTCGCTCCGTACTGATAGCAGGTTTGAATATCATAAAGACTATTAGAGGTAGTCAGTACAATAATTGGAATCTTTTTCAGAGTAGGGGACTGCTTAACTCTGTGGATGACTTCGCGTCCATCGGTACTAGGAAGATTAAGATCGATTAGAATAGCGATCGGTAGAGGTGCTTGTAAACTTTTGTAGTCACCTTCACGAAATAAATAATCTAAAGCCTCATCACCATCTTGAAACCGCAGAAAATTATAAGGCGATCCGTCTAGTAGATTTAACTTCTTAGTAGCTCGCATAAAGGTATAGAAATCTTCATCACTATCTTCAATAATCGCAATTACTGGATGGTTAATATCGTCACAGGCGGCATTCAATAGCTTTGACATAGTTGATTACATTTAAGATTAAATTAGAATTTCAGTAGATAGTTATAGGACTTACGCAAAAATGAATTGAAACCCGTATTTCGTTGTAGGGGCAATTCATGAATTGCCCCTACATTTCGTCTTTTTGCGTAAGTCCTAAGTTACTACTGATGTTATGTGGAAGTTTCTCAAGTAGGGGCGGGTTTAGTTGATAATTCTGAGATGAGGCAAGTTCTATATGCTAAACCCGCCCCTACTCTGTACACGATAGCCTGATGGAGTGATAGTTCCACGTAACATCGGTTACTAGACAATTGTACTCTTTTCTCGAATAGGTAAAGTAAATGAAAATATGCTTTCTTTGCCATAAATGGATTGAACTTGAATAGTCCCCCCATGTCGTTCGATAATCTTTTTGACAATGGTTAGACCTGCGCCAGTACCACCTCCATACTTGTTAACGGCATGTAGGCGTTTAAAGATCCGAAACACCGACTCTAAATGTTGTTCGCGAATACCGATGCCATTGTCTCGTACATAGAAAGTGACAAAATTAGGGGTAAACGAACTCGGCTCACTCCAGCTAATTTCCACCCATTTCTCATCTTGATTATTATATTTAAAGGCATTAGAAATTAGATTAGTAAATACTTCTTCGAGCAGAACGCGATCGCCTAATACCGTTGGCAGCGATCGGGGAACCTGAATCTTGCAGTTTGTCCATTGAGGATTCATCCCAAACAACTCTGTTACATTCTCTAGCAACTGATCGAGGGCGATCGGATACATTTGCAATTCCTGTCTACCCAAGCGAGAGAATTTTAGCAAAGCATCAATCAAAGACTCCATCCGTTTTGTCAAACGTACCAGAGTATTCAATTTATCAGATCCATCGCCTTGCAGAATTTCTCCATAATCCTCCAACAAAAAAGTAGCATAGTTATGAATACCGCGCAGTGGCTCCTTCAGATCGTGAGAAGCAATATAGGCAAAAGCATCTAGTTCGCTATTACTCCGTAGCAATTCAAGATTGATGTTGGTAATTTCCTCAGCTTGACGCAACACAATATCGACGATCGCTTGACGTAATTCGATCGCTCCATTCACTTCACAATCTAGCCAAGGACTAGACTTGCCATAGACGATTTCTTTCCACGCCTCAAAGGACTTACGCGGAAGTAATGTTAAGCTCCCATCCTCTTCTTCTCGTTTAGCTTTTTCAGGATTCCCTGCCCAAGTCACCGTCTGCGGCAATTCAGGACGAAACCAGAGCAAGTAACGATGTTGGATTTTGGAGATTGCCATCGCTAGTAGTCCACTGGCGCTCTCTTTGTAAGCCTCAGCGTTAGGATAGAGACTCGATAGATCGTCAGTGACAAAAATATCTTGCTGGAAGCGATCGCGCAACCAAACGAGTAAAGGTTCTAATTCTTCAGCATGAGGAGTTAGCCCAATTGTTTGGATAGAATCTGCCTCGCAAATAGCCACGCCAGAAGCTCCTGTCAAATTCAACAGAGCTTCTGGCTCACACATGAGTTCGCTCACAAAATCAGTCGCCCTAGTCAATCGTTCTACAAATTGACCTTGGACGATCTTGAGATGGAGTTTGTAATCGAGGTTTTCATTCGATTCTTTATTGGCTAGATCATTAGACATCAATTGCCCCACAAATTCGCAGACAGTCCGAATTTCATAGGGAACAAATTTGGGATTGTTATGGTGGCAGGCAATCAATCCCCAAAGGCGTTGATTTTGAATTAGGGAAATAGTCATGGATGCTGCCACACCCATATTTTTAAGATACTCAATGTGAATTGGCGACACCGATCGCAAGCCACAATAGCTCATATCAAGGGGATGGGGCTGTAATTCTGGTGATTCCTTCAGGGTTGCGACTAATCCACTCGGTTGATAACCTATGTCAGGAATTAAGCGCAACCAATTGAGCATATAGAGTTGTTTTGCTTGTTTAGGAATATCTGAGTCGGGATAGTGTAATCCTAAAAATGACTCTTGGTCGGGCTGTTTAACTTCTGCAATAATATCACCGTCACCTCCCTCGTTAAAGCGATAGATCATCACGCGATCGAAGCCTGTGATTTCTTGAACTTCCCGAACAATCAGATTACACAATTCTGTCAAATTAAGAGCTGTCTGTATTTTTGTCAGCGTATTCTTAGTTTGATGATAAAACTGAAAAAAGTTTCTCTTTACATATCCAACTATTGGCTCTAGTTCCAGTACAATCTCGCCACTAATAGCGCGGTGGACAATTCCATTCAAATTTAGAGATTTGAGATCCTCTGGCAAATAAAATGTGAGGGGCAATGGATTGATATGATCGAAACTACGATCTAGGCAAGCAAGAATTGCTTCAATATAATCGCTGCCAATAATATCTACTAATAGGCGATCGAGTAAATCTTCAGGGGCTATTCCTAAAATTTCCAAAGTATTTTCGCTTACCTGAGCTATACGTAGATCGGGTTCAGTTAGCATCATTAGCACACCATGAGGCTGGATTGACTCTGGAATGTGAATAGGTTCGCGATCGCAATTTGTTAAGTTGACAGAATCAACCCCATTTATTGCATTACTAACTGACTGTATCGAAGAAAAGCTCATTTACTCCTACCAAGTCTTGGGAATCTATAGACTCTTACTATTACTATAACTGATGTTACGTGGAACCCTCATCCCGCAAACTCTTCTCCCGCAGGAGAAGAGTTTGCGAGAGAAAGAGATCGCTTAACAACCGTTATTAATTCATTCGCGATCGCGATCGTAACTCCTCAAAATCATGCTGCCTGAAACCCAATAAAGTGCGAAACTAATCTTTGGTGAATTGCAAATATTTGAGCTACGAGTTTGAAACAACGATCTTTAGGGCAGTCTTCAAAGCGATCTTCTTATTGGCAGATGCGA
>CAIJEA010000396.1 GCA_903819605.1 uncultured cyanobacterium
AGAACTTTAGTCAATGCTAACGCTAGACTTAAGCTTTGCTTTATCAGGCTTATGCTTAAGCGTATTGCTAAACCTTCCTAAAATATCAAATGGGTTCTATATGAGCCAATTACGGCTAAGCGGGGCTATTTTATCTCAGGTAAGTTCGATCAGTTTCAACGAAATATTCCTTACTCCGCAATAGTAAAAGCTTTTGCGGGTTTAGTAAAACAGTTATTAGGCGAATCGGAGACTTTGCTTCAGCAATGGCGCGATCGCTTACTAACAGCTTTAGGAAACAATGGCAAAGTGATTATCGATGTCATTCCTGAAGTGGAATTGATCGTTGGTACTCAGCCAGCAGTGACGGTATTGGGAGCCAGTGAAACCAAAAATCGCTTTAATCTGGTATTCCAACAGTTTATGCAAGTATTTTGTCGTCCTGAGCATCCCTTAGTAATATTTCTGGATGATATGCATTGGGCAGATCTGGCAACTCTAGAATTACTAGAACGCCTTTTAAGCGATCGGCAAATCCATCATCTATTGGTAATTGCCGCCTATCGCGACAATGAAGTATCCGCAAGCCATCCTCTATTGTTGGTAGTTAGGCAACTGCAAGCTAAGGGTGTGAATTTAGAATGGATTACCCTAGCTCCTTTAGCAATCGATCGAATTGAGCAATTGCTCGCTGATGCTTTGTGCCAGAATCCTCTCGATGTGAAGGAATTGGCTGAGTTAGTGAGTCATAAGACGGAAGGTAATCCTTTTTTTATTAATCAATTTCTCAAAACTCTATATAGAGAAAACTTGCTGAGTTTTAATTATAGTTTTAGAGAATGGCAATGGGAACTACGAGAAATTGAGCAAATGGGTTTCACCGATAACGTGGTGGAATTAATGGTTGGGCAGTTGCAGAAGTTACCCCAATCTGTGCAAGAAGTTCTATCAATTGCGGCTTATCTAGGTACAGATTTCGATCTCAGTACCCTCTCACTTGTCCAAGATCGTTCTTCACAAATTATTTTCGACGATCTCAAGCTTGCCATCGAACAAGGATTTATCGTAGCGCGATCGTCTCTTGATGAAAATATTCTCATTCAACATTATCAATTTGGTCACGATCGCATTCAACAAGCAGCCTATGCATTAATCCCTGAAATAGAGAGGAACAAAACCCATTACCAAATTGGACAATTGCTATTACAACATTGGACAGGTACAAGGCAAGAAGAGCAGATTTTCAAACTGGTGAAACATCTCAATGATAGCATCACGTTGATCGTTGACCAAACCGAACGCGATCGCTTAGCTCATCTCAATCTCCTAGCCAGTCGTAAAGCCAAGTTAGCAACTGCTTATCAAGCAGCCTATGAGTATGCAGAAATTGGACTAGGTTTAATGGGTAGAGAAGCTTGGCTACAGCATTATGATATGACTTTACAGTTGCATGAGATTGCCGCCGAAGTTGCAGCCCTATGTCGTCAATTTGAGCAGATGGAGCTTTATGTAAATGCGATCGTTCACCATGCAAAAAATGTCATTGAGCAAGTAACGGCTTATATTATCAAAATTCAAGCTTTATCATTTCAGAATCAGTTTGCCGAAGCAATATCGCTCTCCCAAGTAATTCTCCACAAACTAGGAGTACAATTCCCTAATCCTATTACGCCCGATCTAGGCTTACAAGCCAGCCAGCAGATCGAAAATTTAATAGGCGATCGCCAAATTACCGATTTGGACAACTTGCCTACAATGCAAGATCCCGTAGCCCTTGCCATTACGCAGATTGCCGCTATTACGATTCCAGCTTGCCATATCCTTGGCACGCCTCTCTATCCCTTTCTAATGACATTACAGGTGCGTTTATCGATCCAGCATGGCAATAGCCCTAGTTCGGCTTTTAGCTATGCTGCCTATGGAGTTTTCTCAATTACCTATCTACAAGATATTGCGTCAGCCACTCAATTTGGTCGCCTTGCTTATGATCTTGCATCCAAACCCGAAGCTAAAGATATTCGTTCTGAAACTTTTTTTCCCATTGGACTGTTTATCCACCACCGTCAGTTTCCCCTACAAGAGACTTTACCAATTCTTCAAGAAGGCTATCAAACTGGTTTAGAAACGGGAAAATTTGAACATACTGGATATTGTGGATATGGATATTGTGTCAATGCTTTCTGGAGTGGGATGGCTTTCAGAGACATCGAACCGATAATTAACGCCTATGGACAGCAACTATATCAACTCCATCAGATCACTAATGCTAACTATTGTGAAATTATTAGGGCAGCAATATCCGCGTTACTAGGCAATCCCGACAAGGTGGAAGAGAATTTTGCTCAAATCACTCAATCAGAGCAATTGATTCAGGAATCTCTGGCGGCAAATAGTCAATTACGCTTATTTTTATTCTATTTACATAGAGCTTTCTTAAGATTTTTAATGGAAGAGAGCGATGATGCAAATGTCGATATTAACCATGCAAGACATTACATGCAATCTCGAATGGTGATTATTTGCAAGGCAAGTTTTCATTTTTATGATTCTCTAATTTTGTTAGCCACTATCAAAAATTCTGAGGATGGATTAAAGGAGGAATATCAACGACTTCAAGATAATCAGTCTCAGCTAAAGTTGTGGGCAGAACATGCTCCGATGAATCATTTGCACAAGTGGCAACTAGTGGAAGCTGAGACCTGTCGCGTCCTAGGACAAAAAGAACGTGCCATGGGACTTTACGACCTTGCGATCGCAGGAGCGAGACAAAACCAATATCTCCAAGAAGAAGCTTTGGCAAATAAACTCGCCGCCAATTTCTATCTCAACTGGGGAAAAGAAACGATCTCACGTCTCTATATGCTAGAAGCGCGTCACGGCTATTTACAGTGGGGGGCGATCGCTAAAGTTAAGCATATTGACAGTCAATATCCACAATTATTACAAACAGCCATTAGTAATTCATCTTCGCAAAATCGATTTTCACGTGGGACGTTTAATACTCTGAACAGCAGTACTGGAAGCAATCTCGACTTGGATACAGTGATGAAAGCATCGAGGGCGATCGCTAGTGAAATTGTTCTAGAATCTCTGCTACAGACCTTGATGCGGATTTTATTAGAGAATGCAGGTGCTCAAACGGGCTGTTTGTTGTTGCCAACTACAGAAGCATCAGAAGAGGTTTCTGAAAAGTTAGAGATTGCTATTTATGTTAGTGGCGATCGAACAGATATTTTCCCCACACAAACGATCGATCGGGTCTTGCCAAAATCAGTGCTGCATTATGTGTTACGCAGTCATGCAAGTGTTGTCCTCGATCGTGCAACTAATGATGGTGACTTCACGCAAGATCCTTATATCAAATCTGTTCAACCAATGTCCATTCTCTGTTATCCCTTACTGAATCAGGGAAATTTAATTGGGCTGGTCTATATGGAAAATCAAGTTACAATTGCAGCCTTTACCAGCAGCCACATTGAGTTTTTACAATTACTCAGTGGACAAGCGGCGATCGCCATTACCAATGCTCACCTCTACGCGGAGAAGGTGAAGTACACCTATACCTTAGAGCAAAAGGTTGCGGAACGCACAGCCGAACTCCAATGTGCCAATGAGGAATTATATCGTCTCGCAACTTTGGATGGACTTACTCAAGTCGCCAATCGTCGTTACTTCGATCAACAACTAGATCAGGAATGGCACCGACTCAATCGCGAACAATCTCCGCTCTCGTTAATTTTGTTTGATGTGGACTATTTCAAACGTTATAACGATTTTTATGGTCATCAAGCGGGAGATTCATGCCTCATTCAAGTTGCCCAAGCTGCTAAGGAGGGAAGCAGTCGAGCCGCCGATCTCGTAGCGCGTTATGGAGGCGAAGAGTTTGCGATCGTTCTGCCCAATACCGATCGAAATGGAGCGATCGCTATAGCTAAGCGCATCCAACAGGCGCTTCGTGCAAAAGCAATTCCCCATGAGCGCTCAGAGGTAAGCAAAATTGTTTCGATCAGTCTTGGTCTTACCTCGGTCATTCCTTCTTCCGATCTTTCTCCTGATATGCTAATTTCTGCTGCTGATGAAGCTTTGTATGTTGCCAAGCAACAGGGGCGCGATCGCTATGCAATCAGCGATCGCTACCATGTGGAATAGTCACAAACCGATCTAGAAAGTACCTGCTAATGCGCCGACGCAGCGATCGCAAATATGC
>CAIJEA010000397.1 GCA_903819605.1 uncultured cyanobacterium
ATTGCTTCGCAATGCTTTCAAAAATTTTCTTGTGGTTCGTCCGATCGGTAATTGCTGTAATCCCGAAGATGATTTACATCAAAAAGCCCGACAAACTATATATTACTTTTTGATTCCAAAATCAAAGCAGGTGTTATAATTGCGAATAATTATCAATATAGTACATTGCATCTGAAGGATTCTATGTCTAATACCCATCTTAACGATCTCAAGGCAGGTCAATCCGCAACTATACTAGCAATCCATATCGAGAAAGGACTTCAACACCGCTTCAGTGCATTAGGATTGCGTTGCGGTCAAAAGATACATGTGCTACGCCAAGGTTGGATGCAAGGTCCGTTACATGTGCAGGTGGGTATGACAGAGTTGATGCTGCGTCGTTGTGATGCTCGCCATATTTCTGTAGCTGCGATCGGAGAAGCCGCATGAGACAGATTGCAGTTCTGGGAATGCCCAACACAGGCAAATCAACTTTTTTTAATAGATTTACTGGATCTCATGCCCATATTGGTAACTGGCCGGGGATTACAGTCGATCTAATGATGGCGGAAGTTAAAGTAGGTAACGAGTTGACTGAAGTTGTCGATTTGCCAGGAATTTATGACCTGCGGGGATTTTCTGAGGACGAGGCAGTAGTGCGATGTTTTTTAGAGAAGACACAACTTAATTTAGTCCTAATTATTCTCAATACTACACAAATAGATCGCCAGATGATTTTGCCTTTGCAAGTTAGGCAATTAGGATTACCAGCAGTACTACTACTTAACATGGCTGATGAGGCAAGTAGATTTGGGGTGAAGGTACAGCCCGATGTATTAGCTCAGCGTTTAGGAATCCCCGTGCTGCCCATCAGCGCTAAATACGGAATGGGCTATCAAGCGGCGATCGCCTCAATTACCGAATCGCTCCAGCAACACCACAATTTAGTTCAAGTTGAAGGACTAGAAGAAAGATTGCTTAACGATCGACAACTCGCCGATGAACTTAAGGAAATCCTTAATGGTGCTGTGCAAATGCCCTTAAGGCTTTCGGATCGGTGGACTAGTGGTCTCGATCGGATTTTGCTACACCCGTTGCTAGGTTTGCCAATTTTCTTCGGAGCCATGTATCTGATCTTTCAAGCAATCTATGCGATCGGTACTCCATTGCAAAAATTGCTTGGAAACGGACTGGACTGGTTCAAGGGTATTGCTTTAGACCCATTGCTTGCGCCATTACCTGCCTTTGTGAAAGGATTTCTAATCGAAGGTTTGTATGGCGGCATCGGTACTGTTGCGGCTTTCCTGCCTGTTATTTTTCTCTTTTTTCTTTGTATGGCGATCGTCGAGGATAGTGGCTATCTATCCAGAGCCGCATTTTTGATGGATGCCCTAATGGAGAGATTGGGTTTAGATGGGCGATCGTTTGTAATGTCACTGATGGGTTTTGGCTGTAACGTACCCGCAATTTTAGGAACGAGGGTAATGCGATCGCCAGGACTGCGAATGCTGTCAATGTTGATAATTCCCTTTTCCTTATGTTCGGCTCGGTTAAACGTATTTATGTTTATGGCTACGGCGCTGTTTGCTCCCGATCAGTCAGCCAAAGTCATCTTTAGTTTATATGTATGTAGTTTTGCGGCGGCGTTGCTCACGGCAGCTCTCTTTAAAGGTAAATTTTCTAGTCAAGAGCCGTTGGTGCTAGAACTGCCGCCCTATCGTTTCCCGACAATGAAGCAAATTTTGATCCGCGCTTGGTGTGAGGTAAAGCATTTCTGGATCTGGTCGCGGAAATTCATTGTTTTTGGTGTAATTGCCATTTGGCTCTTGAATAATCTCCCGACAAATGTACCTACAGCCAGTGCTCAAACACTCTCAGGCATGATTGGTCAGGCTTTACAACCATTGTTTGCGCCGCTCGGAATCAACCCACAGCTTACGGTTGCCTTGTTTTTTGGCTTTATTGCCAAAGAGATTGTGTTAGGAGGACTAGCGGTCATCTATGGTCAAGGAGAGGGGGGCGATTTGGCGGCGGCGATCGCTCAACAAATTGATTGGGTACAAGCATATAGTTTTATGTTGTTCACGTTGCTTTATGTACCTTGTTTATCAACGGTTGCTGTAATTAAGAGTGAGTCAAAAAGCATCAAATTTGCGATGTTATCTGTAAGCTGGTCGCTTGGATTGGCTTGGCTTACGAGTTTTATCTTTTACCAAGCTGCAAGGTTATTGGGTTATTGATAAATAGGGCTTACTGAAAAAGGTATGAACAGTTGAATTAAATTGTTTTCAAGGATCGCAAAAATTGGTAAAGTGCAAGAAATAAGCCAAAAAACAAATAAAACCCTTGTACCAATAAGATTTTATGTGCCGACGTTCCCCAAAAGGACAGCTATTATTCGCGAACTTCTATCTTCCATTTAGTGGAAAACTGTCAGGAGAGAATCGATGGGTAAGGTTAGCTGAACTAATACCATGGGGAAGTTTTGAGAATGAATATGAATAACAATTCACTCAAGGAGAAGGCGGACTAGTCAAGAGCTTTTGGATGCCACTGGCAGCAATGATCATCAAAGAGAAATGAGGAACAGGTGATGAAGAGACGGTAGAACAGATATTTATGTACATCTACTTAATAATCGTCTCTTGTGCTTTCTGCTATTGTTGTGTCTGAGGTTTATATACATCAAAAATGGAATACAAGAGACTTGGGTTAAGCCAGCTCGTGGTTTCTGAACTTTGTTTGGGGACAATGACCTATGGACAACAAAACACGATCGCAGAAGCCCATGAACAACTAGACTATGCGATCGCTCAGGGGATCAACTTTATTGACACAGCGGAAATGTATCCAGTGCCGCCAAAGGCGGAGACTCAAGGCAAAACTGAGCAATATATTGGTGAATGGCTAGCGCAGCCACATATTAAGCAACAACGAGATAAGTTGATTATTGCTACTAAAATTATTGGCACTGGTCGAAATTACAAATGGCTGCGTGACGATGCGATCGCGGCGCTTAGTCGTAAAAATATTTTGCAAGCGGTCGATGATAGTCTAAAGAGATTACAAACTGACTATATCGATCTTTATCAAATCCATTGGCCCGATCGCAATGTGCCAATGTTTGGTCAAGTTGCGTTCGATCCCAAGAATGAGCGCGAAATTGTCTCAGTTTCAGAGCAATTAGAAACTTTTGCAGAATTAATTAAAGTAGGCAAAATTCGCCATTTTGGAGTCAGTAATGAAACTCCATGGGGTATTTGTGAATTTAGCCATACGGCTAAGCAACTAGATTTACCGAAAATTGTATCGATCCAAAATGCCTATAGTTTGCTGAATCGCACCTTTGATAGCGCTCTTGCTGAAGCCTGTTATCGAGAACAGGTGAGTTTATTAGCTTATAGTCCCCTAGGTTTCGGACATTTATCAGGGAAATATGTCCATGGTTCGCCATCAAATACAAGAATTACTCTATTCCCTAACTTTGGGCAGCGCTATCAAAAGGTTAATGTTCATGCAGCGACCACAGAATATATGGCGATCGCGCAAAAATACAATTTGTCGCTGTCTCAATTAGCGTTAGCATTTGTGCGAAGTCGTTGGTTTGTTTCCAGTACAATTATTGGCGCAACCTCAATGGAACAACTTAAAGAAAATATCGACAGTGTAAATGTTCAGCTAAATGCTGAGATTTTGACAGAAATCGACCAAGTCCACTCTCGATATTTTAATCCCGCGCCTTAAATTGATAGCGATCGAGAGGCTAAGCAGGCGCTTAGTGCCTACCTAGCCTTAAAACAATAACCCTTGGCTCGACTTTTAGCCTTAGCATCATGAAAATGACATACCATAAAACGCTAATCTCCCTTCTTGCCGTTAGCTTCAGCCAATTCCTAATTGCTGATGGCGCTCCTTCTGCGACCGTACCTGATAATGGAACTGTAATTCAGTTAAATGGACAACCTTGGTCAGGACGTTGGCTCAGAAAGTTGGAGCAAGGGCAGCAAAACTTGTATGTGCAAGAAGACTGGCTGACAGGTGGTTTGGGGGTTCAGATGATGGATTCAGAAAACGCCGATCGCCAGAGGGCAAAGTGGTTTTCTAGTCCCACATTTTCGAGGGTGACTTTTGATAGCACGGGTAGATTTCGCTATCTCGATCTCACGCCATTTGCCGATCAATGGCGGACTGAAATTGCAGGAAATACTCTTAATATCTATACACCTGATGCCATAATGCAAGCTGTCAGGCGAGGCAAGCAACCTTGGGGCGATCGCATTGTCATTGACCTCAATCGTCGCACCCCTTGGCGAGTTAGTCAGCAGGGTAATGTAATTAGCTTGGTCGTATCGGCTGATGTTGCGGCCGATGTGCCAATTGGGACGAATGCGATCGCTGGAAATTTGATCAAATCAGTTACTGTACAGCCGCAGGGTAAATTAACCCTGATTCAGATCCAAACCAATGAATCAATTAATCCTGCGATCGAATTGCTAAGCAGTCCCACTCCCCGCATGGTGATCGATCTGCGCCGTGACTATGTGCCACCGAGCTTAACTGTGCAATGGGCGGAAGGATTGCGAAGGATTGAAAAAATCATCGAAATTCCCAATAATCCTAAGACAGCTAAAGATCCGAAGACAATTAAGTTCTCAGTTACGGCTTTAGAAGTCGATCTTAAGCAACCCAGATTAAAATTGCGTCCAATTTGGAGTAATCCTGATGGCTCACCAAATGGAACTTTAGGTTTGCTTCCTGTTCCACAAATGGTAGAAAAAGCTCAGGCTGTGGGTGCAATTAATGGAGGATTTTTTAATCGAATTCGGCAGTTACCCGTTGGAGCGATTAGAGAAGGAAATCGCTGGATTGCTGGTACTGCTCTAGTTAGAGGTGCGATCGCATGGAATGAAAAGGGTGAAACTCTGATCGATCGCCTCAACTTCACTGAGGAAATCAGCACCGCCAATCAGCAGAAAATTGTCCTTACTAATCTCAATAGTGGTTATGTCCAAAGAGGAATTGCTCGCTATACTCCTAACTGGGGAAGCGGATATACGCCGCTAACTGAAAATGAGCTACTTATTGTGGTTCGGGGCGATCGTGTCGTCGCTCAATACCAAGGGGGTGCAGTCGGAGTGGGGATGGTTGCGATTCCTAATGACGGGTATCTTTTAGTTGCAAGACAAGATCCTGAAGTTGCGAAACAATTACCTGTTGGGATGACTGTTCGCGGTCGTCAAGCATTTATCCCTGAGAAGTTTGCTAATTTCCCTAACTTGATTGGGGCGGGACCACTTCTACTAAAAAATGGAACGATATCTCTTGATGGAAAGTTAGAGAAATTCCAAGCTGGCTTTGATACACAAGCTGCCGATCGCAGTGCGATCGCTACTACTAAAGAGAAAGGTAAGCTTCTGCTCACGACAGTTCAAGCTGCACCCGATGGACTTGCACCTAATCTGCTCCAAACTGCGGAAGTTCTCAAAAAGCTCGGTGCGGTTGACGCACTCAATCTTGATGGTGGTAGTTCTTCAACTCTTTTTCTCGGTGGTAATATTCTCAATCGCTCGGTAACTGAGATTGCTCCTGTTCACAATGCAATCGCGATTTTCATCTCTCCACCTCCCGCTAAGCCTCAATTCTAAGTATCTAGTCCCATTACCCCACCCTTTCCAATGGCTAATCTAAAACATCGGCGATCGCAGAATATTGCTGGCGACTTTTATGTAGATAGTAGTTGCATCGATTGCGATACCTGTCGTTGGATGGCTCCAGAAATCTTTGACCATCAAGATTCACAATCAGCCGTTTACAACCAACCACAGGATCGATTACAAAGAAGCAGAGCTATGCAAGCATTGTTATCTTGTCCTACTGCATCGATTGGTACTCTCGAGAAACCGACAGATATCAAGGCTATCCAAGAGCAATTCCCTCTGTTAGTTGCTGACAATGTCTATCATTGTGGTTATCATGCTGAGAGTTCCTATGGTGCGGCGAGTTACTTGGTTCAACGTCCCGAAGGAAATATTCTGGTGGATTCTCCTCGTTTTGCACCATCGCTTGTGAAACAAATTGAGAACATGGGTGGAATTCGTTATATGTATCTCACCCATCGTGATGATGTTGCCGATCATGAGAAGTATCACCAACATTTTCAGTGCGATCGCATTCTCCATATTGACGATATTTCCACAGGAACCAAATCTGTAGAAATTCAATTACAAGGTGTGGAACCTTATCAATTAGCTGCTGATGTGTTGATAATTCCTGTTGCTGGACATACAAAAGGACACACGGTTTTACTCTATCAGGAGAAGTTCCTATTTAGTGGCGATCATCTAGCATGGTCAGCCGATTTGCAGCAACTTCTGGCTTTTCGGAATGCTTGTTGGTATTCGTGGACAGAACTGGGTAAGTCGATGGCAAAGTTAGCAACTTACAATTTTGAATGGGTACTTCCTGGTCACGGTAGAAGATTTAATAGCGATCGCGCTACTATGCAGCAACAAATGCGTAAATGCCTCGAATATATTGATAGATTCTCCTAGAATGTTTTATAGCGGTTTGTAAATGAGTGCGTACTCATACAAAAAATCAATTTACCGTAGGCAAACCGCAATAATACATGATTGAATGAGGTTCTCAGATAGTTTCTTTTGCCTCAATTGCAATTATCTCCTTATCCATCACCTTGGAAATATAAGAAGAAACCCAAACCGTATAGGCAGGCGAAGCGATACTGTGGGTCAAGAAAACCGCTACAGCTACACCTAACACACCCCAATTAACACCAACTATTAGCGCGATCGCAAAAGCACCTGTAAATAGAATATTCCACGTGAAATCCCAATCGGGTTTATCGATCGCCCAAAGCCCATTAGAAGCAATATTCGCAAAAGGACGTGGGAGTGCTGATAGGCAAATTAGAATTAGTAGAGGAATTGCGGGTATCCATTTTTGTCCAAAGATAATTGGCACATAAAATGGAGCGAGTCCAGACTGCAAAATTACTAAAGGGAAGATGATCCAAGCAACTCTCTTAAAGGTTTGGAAATATCTTGCTTTAAATTCCCTCGGCTGACTACGAGCATCGCAGAGGTGGGGGAACAACGCCGTATCAAGGGCGTTGATCGCACTCATACTAATGCCAAGTCCTGCATTAAAGGCAAAATAATATAAACCTAACGCTTCCACACCTAGAAATCTACCCGCGATCACGTAGTCGAGGTTATTGGTTAAAGTATGCATAATCTTTACACCAAGAACGCTGCGCCCAAACCTCACAATCTCCTGCCATCTGTCAAGGGTAAATTCGCTGGTTGGTCGCCAAGGATTATTGCGATAATGGACAATCACCCAGACAGGAGCCACTAAAACCTTAGGCAGCACGATCGCCCACATGCCAAAGCCAAAGAAGGCAAGAATGATCGTGAGGATATTATCTACAGACACTTGAATACCGTTCGCGATCGCTGAAATATGAAGGCGATTCTCGCGATTGGAGAGAGAGGCTTGCACCAAGGCGATCGGAATGATCAGATAGACCGTAGCCATCACGCAAATAGGTAGAACAATGCGCGGATCGTGGTAAAACCAACTGACAGGGAAAGCAGCAATACATTGCCCTAAAAATACCAATCCACAAACAATCCAGTTCAGCCAATAGGAAGTTTGGCATAGCTTTGG
>CAIJEA010000398.1 GCA_903819605.1 uncultured cyanobacterium
ATAGAGGTTAGGATAATGATTATAAAAATTTCTAGTTATTTGCTTTTGACCGCTAAATTGCATTCTTGAGGGAGGTTTGGTTATGCCGATCGCTACAGCTAAACAAATCAATAACCAAATCGATCTTCAGACTCTGTATGCAAGATTGAGTCAATTGGGGCTAAATGAGGAATTTGTGCGATTGCATGGATTGCCTGATTGGTGGTGTGCAGAATTTGAGGCAACGGATAGCGCTGTGGTGACGGCGGCGGCTTATATCTCAGGTCGGTTTAATTTGGATTTGCGATCGCTACTTAATCCCGATCTGCCACCGACTTTTCGAGAACTGCCGAGGACAAAGTTTAAGGCTTATGGAATTGAGACGAACCATGATGTGTCTGCAAGTGAAGTTTCACCTGAGCGATTGACTGCCCATCATTTAGCTTTTCGGATTGCGGAGTTAGTGGCTTTTGCCTATCAGCGAGATTATTGCGCGATCGCAGGGATGACGGCTAGTTCTATTCGCGCCATGATTTTAGAGAAATATGGCTGTGTGAGTTTAGAGGGGTTGCTAGATTTTTGTGCGGTGTATGGTATTCCTGTAGCGCATTTTGAGGATTTTCCAAGTTCCCAAATTACCAAAACTTTTCATGGCATCGTCACGAACTGCGATCGCCGTCCTGTAATTGTGGTGAGTCTTGGCGATCGCGATGTTAGTCATTTAGCCTCTGATTTGGCTTTTGTTATTGCCCATGAGTTAGGACATATTGCGCTCAATCATTTAGATGATAATGAGACGATTAGCGAGGCGGATGTGATGTCGGGTAATTTGATTGATGCGGAGGAGAGTTTAGCGAATCAGTTCGCGCGGGAGTTGATTGGTGATGATGTGGGGGGAACTCTATCAATTAATCAGTATTTGAGTCAGTGGTTAGATTGGGAAAGTTTGAGTAATGATAATCAGGAATATTTGGCTCTGGCCTTAGGTTTGGATATTACGGAAGTTATTAAGGATTAGTCTCGGTTGCTTACTTGTTTTCTGGATAATGACATTATTCTCAAATTGTCGGCTTTTGATGTTTTTGAAGAGGCGATCGCCAGTTTAGAGCTTGATTGGCAACAGTTGCGGGTGATGGACACTGCTTATTATGTGTTTCAGGGAAATAGGCAAATTGTCGCTAAATATTCTGAGGAGATTCGCCAGAGAGCGATCGCTGTAACGCAAAGGTGTGAGGCGATCGCTATTGATGCTAGTGATGAGTTTTTGCTACTTCGCGATTTTATCGATATTGGCGAGGCATCTCTGATCGCGGCAACAGCAAAGGAAGATACTTTTTTCTTTACGACAGGTGACAAGCGTTGTTTGGAGGCTTTGGCAAATAATCCAAGCTTGTCATCAGTTCACAATCGCCTATGCGGTCGGACGATTTGCTTAGAGCAGTTGATTTATCGGTTGATTATTTCTCAAGGGTTTGAGGTGATTCAGAAAAAGATTGTGTCTGCCTATGACTGCGATCGCGCTATCAAAAATATTTTTGGTGTTTCCACTTTCGCTGATGAGTCAACCGTAATCACTAATCTCCAAAGCTACATCAACGATTTACAACTGCGATCGTGTGGCTTACTCTACACCTTCAACTAAAAAAACTTTTGCCTTTTTCCTTTCTACTTTTTCCTTACCTCGTGGCTCTGCGGGTAGCGAGAATAAAAACCTTGTCGATGCCAATATGAAAGGCAAAGCGAGTGAGGCGATAGAAGGTAATCAGCGAAACGAGACGATGATTCATTCCCTTTGATTGCATTCTCGTCCTATCTTCCATCATGTCACGAATCCAATGTTGCCATTCATCCCACTCTTTAGGAAATACTTCGGCTAATCCTTGAGAGAATGTGATGATTAAGCTCACATCCAATGCTCTTTGCTTTGTTTCTGATTTTTGGTTGCTTTTAACAGAAGACCGACCGATAAATAACCAACGAAATATTGCAATTGGGAAAGAAAAATCCATGCAAGATGGTTTTCTATAAGTGCTTCAGGAGTTGTCTTATTGTATTTGGCTAAATATTGTAAAAAAAAACCAACCAAAGCCAAAGCGAAAGTCCCAATGAAAGTCAAAGCCCCAGCCACAAAGAAAGCCCCAGCCCAAGCCCCAGCCCAAGCCCCACCCAAAACACAAGTCCAAAATCCAACCCCAGACAAATTCCAAGCCAAAGCTAAAGCCCCAGCCTCAGACCAAGCCCAAACCCAAGCCAAAACCCCAGACAAAACCCCAGACAAAACCCCAGACAAAGCATCATTACCTGTCAACAAAGCAAGCCCCGCACCGATTGCTCCTCCATAAATTGCACCAAGCAGTGTTGAGAAAAATAGCATTTTTAATATTTTTAGGAAGTCTTTCATCACTAGATTCCCTCGATCGCCATGACAGATCTCAACTCACCCAAAAACAGTTCCTTGGCATTAAGAGCGCGACTACCCTCACCCGCAATGACATAATAACGCCGCCTTGCGCCAGTTAGCTCCTCTGGAGTCTCATCACCCCAACGCGAAGTCACAAAACCCTTTTCCTCAAGTTTTTTCAGCGTCGGATATAGCGAACTAAAACCGATCTTGCGCTTGCCGCCACTAGCTTTTTCGATCGCATCGATAATTTCTAAACCATAACGCTCGCGATCGCGCACTGCATATAGCACCATCTCCTCAGTGGGCGTAAGGTCTAAGGGATCATCAGACTTTTTGCGTGCCATAACCTAATATACATACAATCTATAACTGATTATACATTAATTAGATATATAGTCTATATACTGAGTTGCGTGACAAACTCTAGCTCCATCGATCA
The DNA here is from genome assembly GCA_903819605.1 of uncultured cyanobacterium. Taxonomy (GTDB): domain Bacteria; phylum Cyanobacteriota; class Cyanobacteriia; order Pseudanabaenales; family Pseudanabaenaceae; genus Pseudanabaena. Next base: position 2,823 of record CAIJEA010000398.1, read on the forward strand.
GTCAGATCTTGCACATTAATCTTTAAAAACTGACCTAGACTTTGAGCCATATTTTGAGTATTTGTGATGGAACTAGAAACTAAAGGAATAGGGCTTTTTCTACCAGAAATATAGATTTTAATATAGTAAAAGGTTCCACCTTTATTCCCCCTCACCTTAGTTATTTTAATTTCTTGAATATCTGCAAGTAAAAATCGATAATTCTGCTTGCCAAAAATTGTTTGTACTTCCCAAATTAAAGATTGTTCATTGCGATCAAAAGTTAAACAATGCCATTGCAATAAAAGATAGGCTAGCAGTATTTCGATCGCAGGAAATAATAAAAGTAAACATGGAACAATAACCAACTGCCACTGTTGACTTGCAGGGTAAATTAATTCTATTTTTCCATCACCAGAATCAACAAATTTATTAAACTTTTCTACCCATGAGGCTAGCTCTTCAGCACCCAAACTCAGGCTAGGGGACATGCGATCGCTAAATATAGTTACCTCTTTGTCATTCGTTTTTAAATTAATCCATTGTTCATCGCTATCTTTTTTACGTGTAACCAAATGAAAATCAGCTTTAGTAACGTTTTGCCATATAGTTTCTTCAGACTTTGCATAGCCTAATAAGTGTTCAGAAGTTTGCTTACAAACAACTTTTTGGGATGCGTTATGCTCACAGGTTAGAGTCTTTGTCCCAATAGAATAGAGACTATCATAAGCAATAAATGGGAAAGAAAATAATGGAGTTATGCAAGCTGAACCCCAAAGACTTAAAAACACAATAATAATGACTTCAGGCTTCCCTTTAATTGTCATTTTTTGATCGTTTTCAGTTTGGACTATGTTGTATTGCATGAGATTCTCTCCCTTAGATTCAACAAAAGATTTAACAAAAAAGCACCCCATCGGAGTGCTTTCTTAATTTAGATATGTGCTGCGCGTTTATAAGCCTCATCCAAGACTTCGCTGAGCGTTGGGTGCGCGTGAACAATCGTCGCTAACTTCTGCACCGTTTGGCGATCGCGTATCGCCGCCGATGCCTCATGAATCAAATCCGAGGCATGGATACCAATAATATGCACGCCCAAGAGTTCGCCCGTATCTTCGCGGTAAACAATCTTGGCTAGCCCTTCGGTTTCTCCCTCTGCGATCGCCTTGGAATTGCCCTTAAAGTAAGACTTTGCCGTGGCAACCTTAAAGCCTTCCGCCGCACCTTTTTCCTTAGCCTGTGGCTCAGTCAAGCCGACAAAGCTCACTTCAGGATGGGTAAACGCTGCCGCAGGGATGCTTTGATAATCAACTGTAGTAGGGCGACCAGAAATATTTTCTACCGCCACAATCCCCTGTGCCGAAGCTGCATGAGCCAACATCATCTTGCCCGTCGCATCCCCGATCGCCCAAAGATGGGGAACGGAAGTTGCCATCGTGTCAT
>CAIJEA010000399.1 GCA_903819605.1 uncultured cyanobacterium
ATCAGGATCATTTTTAAAATAACCTGCGAATCTCTCTGCGTTAGTAGCTTCATGGGCATAGTCAATTTCTTCAAAGAGTTTTAAGCCGAATTCATCAACGATCGCTACTAGGCTATTACCAAGATTGAGAGGCAAAACTGGTCCCAACCAGCCTGCAATCCAACGCATGAGATATAAATCGAGGGTTAGCGTCGGCACCAATGTCGGACGTTGGACTTTGACCGCTACCTCTTCGCCAGAATATAGAGTTGCTTTGTAGACTTGACCTAAACTTGCAGCCGCGACAGGATCTTCCGAAATAGTGCGATAAATTTTACTAACTGGCTTGCCTAGCTCTGACTGAATAATCTCAAAGGCTTGCTCGTTAGGAAATGGGGGTAATTGGTCTTGAAGTTTGGTCAACTCTTCTAAAAAATCTATACGCACCAAGTCAGGTCGGGTCGATAGAGCTTGTCCGACCTTAATATAGGTTGGACCAAGGGCAGTAATGATGCGCCGTAACTGTTCAGCTAATTTAGGTTGACTAACAGTGTTACCAGTCAGAACATCCCAACCAAAGGCAATACCAAAGCTCAAGGCAAAATAAATTATTTTAAAAATCCGACTAATCGCTAACCAAGGGCGACGACCGTAATATTCGGCATTGGCATTGGCATCGTAGCGATTTAGCTGCTCAAGAGGATGCTGACTCACGCTGGTAAATACCTTTTTTATATCCAGTTCAACTTATCAGTATACAAAAATACATATTATAGTTGTAATAATTTTTTAATCACAATCATGAGTAACTCTCTCAAACGCACTCCTCTCTACGATCTCCATGTTAGTTCAGGGGCAAGGCTAGTAGAATTTGGCGGTTGGGAGATGCCCGTACAATACAAGGGGCTTATCGCCGAACACAATGCCGTGAGATCGCATGTGGGGATGTTTGATGTATCACACATGGGCAAGTTTGCGATTACTGGGGAAGGTGTTCTCGAAACCTTGAACAAACTTGTCCCATCCAACTTAGGACGGTTAAAGGTGGGGCAAGCTTTATATACAGTTTTGCTAAATGAGCAAGCGGGAATCATTGACGATGTGATTTTTTATCGTCACGAGTCTGATGGCGATCGTGAAAACTGGACAGTAATCGTTAATGCTTCGACCACTGATAAAGACAAAGCATGGTTACAACAGCATTTAGGAGATCGCCTGATCGATCGTTCTGCTGAACAAACTCTAATTGCAGTACAGGGCAAAACGGCGATCGCTACCCTACAGCAATTAGTTACAGAGGATTTATCGAAACTACCTCGTTTGCGGTTTGGGCATACACGCACCGAGCTTTTAGGAGCTTCTAGTTTTATTGCACGGACTGGTTATACAGGTGAAGATGGCTGTGAAATCATGACCGATATCGAAACTGGTAGAGCGCTTTGGCAAAAACTACTCGAACTAGGGGTTGTGCCCTGTGGTTTAGGTTGTCGCGATACTTTGCGTTTGGAAGCAGGAATGCATCTCTATGGTCAAGATATGAATGACACGATCACACCTCTTGAAGCCGATCTTATGTGGATCGTTCATCTGAAAGAGAAGGGTGATTTTATTGGTCGTTCAGTTTTGGAAGAGCAGAAACAGAATGGAGTTACGCGCAAATTAATCGGATTGGAATTGGAAGGTCGCAATATTGCGCGTCATGATTATCCAATTCGCTATGAAGGTGAAACGGTAGGAATTGTCACTAGTGGGACGATGTCGCCAACTCTGGGCAAGGCGATCGCCTTTGGCTATGTTCCGACGCACCTCGCTAAGAATGGACAAATAGTCCAAGTCCAAATTCGCAATAAGGAATTTTCTGCCAAGGTGACCAAAAGAAACTTCCTCTAATCAACGCGATGTGCAACTATTTTTGAACTATTGATTTTAGGTCGTTTTATCTACCCACGATTGAAACAATCGATTATCTCAATATGGAAAATCAAGGGTTTCAGACTTTTAGTTGCACATCGCGTCTAATCAAGGATTTGGTAACAACAAAAGAATTCTAATAAAAAAGGAAGAGATTCAAACTAAAGTTTGAATCTCTTCCTTTTTTAAATATTAAGCTTGGCATCGAGCTATTTTCCCGTAGGGCTACCCCTAAAGTATCTTCACCGTGACAGCGTTTCACAACTGAGTTCGGGATGGGTCAGAGTGGTTCCACCGCACCATAGACACCAAGCAAACTTATCGGGTCTACTTGATAAGAACCCTGAAAGCTGCACAGTAATAGTAATTTCGATGATTTGTAGATTTAATTGCGGAATATTGAGGACAAGCCCTCGGTCTATTAGTACTTCTTGGCTACGCATATTACTACACTTACACCTAAAGCCTATCAAACAGGTAATCTACCTGTGACCTTACTGGGTTATCCCATGAGAATACTCATCTTGAGGTGGGCTTCCCACTTAGATGCTTTCAGCGGTTATCCTCTCCGCACATAGCTACCCAGCGTTTACCGTTGGCACGATAACTGGTACACCAGCGGTGCGTTCCTCCCGGTCCTCTC
>CAIJEA010000400.1 GCA_903819605.1 uncultured cyanobacterium
CAAATTTATTTAGCGATCGCCATAGATTTACAAAGTCCTCTCAAAAAATTAGATAGGCTAAAATTGGATTAGCTCAACCCTTATAATATGCATAATTTCATGGTTTTATTGCAACCTTTGACAGCAGAATCTCCTAAAACATCCATTGAATCAACAGTCACAGCTCAAAAATTTGCCGCCTTGCGATCGCAACTTGCCAAGCATAAACTAGATGCCTATTTTGTGCCTTCCGCCGATGAGCATCTCAATGAATATCTGCCAGAAGCGAAGCAACGTCGTCAATGGATTAGTGGATTTACTGGCTCCGCAGGTGATTTTTTAATTGGCACGGAGCAGGCTTGGGTATTTGTGGATTCGCGCTATTACGAGCAAGCAGATATGCAAGTGGATGCGAATCTGCAAAAAGTCTGCAAGGTGGGATTGGAAGATCATCAAACCGTAGAAGAAGTTCTCGAAGAACTTGGGCAAAGTGCCTCAAAGCAATTACAAACCTTGCGATTAGGGATCGATCCTTTTACGATTACCGTCGCTCAATATCGCCGCTTTTCCGCACAATTAAGCGAGAGTGGAGTGCAGATTGTGCCCATTATCGAGAACCTAGTCGATGCAGTGCGATCGCAAAGTCCTTTTGCTGAAAACGAACCTATACCGATCTTTGGCGATCGACCCGTAATTACGCTTCCTGATTCCATTACAGGCGAGAGTTTAGCCAAGAAATTAGAGCGCGTTCGTAAAGCAATGGGTAAAAAGAAAGCCGCCATTTTACCTGTGACTAAGCTCGATCAGATTGCATGGCTCTATAATTTGCGCGGTCGGGATGTGGATTGCAATCCCGTATTCATTAGCTATGCGATCGTCTCTCTGACCGATGCCTATCTTTTTACCAATACTACACGGATTGATGAAACTGTTCGTCAGGCTCTATCGGGACAAGTGCAAATTTTGGAATATGAGCAATACATTCCCACCTTGCGATCACTGGTTACTGATGGTCAGCCCGTACAAGTGGCGATCGCCCAAACTACCTATGGGACTTATCTCCAACTCAAGGAAGCCAGAGCAAAAATCATTGATGCCGAAAACCCAGTCGAAATCTTCAAGGCACATAAAAATGCTGTAGAAATCGCGCAAATGCAGCAAGCCAATCTCAAAGCGAGCTGGGCAAAAACTCTCACTCTCAAATGGATAGAAGAGCAAATCGATGCTGGTAATTCCATCAGCGAACGTGATGTTGCTAATAAAATCGAAGGCTTGTACAAACAACAAGAAGGCTTTTACGATCTCAGTTTCCCCACGATCGCAGGAGCTGGCGCGAATGGCTCGATTGTCCATTACAGCAATCCTAATCCTGCATGCAAGCTTCTCAATGGTGAATTATTGCTACTAGATTCTGGTTCGCAGTTTTATGGTGGGACTACCGACGACACGCGATCGATTAGCATTGGTACGCCGACAGATGAACAACGCGATCGCTATACCGAGGTTCTGAAGTCTCACATCAATTGCGCGATGCAGAAATTCCCTAAAGGCACGACTGGCAGTCAAATCGATGGGATTGCGCGTTCTTCGATGTGGCAAAGTGGATTGGATTTTGGACATGGTACTGGGCATGGTGTGGGTGTATTTCTCAATGTCCATGAGGGGCCAAATGG
>CAIJEA010000401.1 GCA_903819605.1 uncultured cyanobacterium
AGATCTTTTTGCCACTTTGGAATTATCAGATCTAGAGTTTATTAGTATGGTGAACTGGCGTGAATGGGATTTTAGAGATTTATTTAAAGAGACAAATAATTTACCTGTCTTTTTGCAAATGAGCTTACCAGATCTGTCGATTGAGACTCGACTGCACATGTATGAATTACTTCATCCGATTCATCGGCTATTAGATTTTTGGTGTGGTCATCCCCATCAAGAGCAAACCTTTGTCCCTTTTAGTGAATGGAGTGATATGGATTGGCAGACAGCAAAAGTTTATCTTCATCCTCAACTTAATACTTCCAAATTTAGGGAAGATCTAGTAACTAATGTGACTGGTTGTGGAATCCTTAGCCTTAATAACTATCTATCAACGCATAAGCAAGTCGTGACACTCGATAGCGCAATGGCTACTTGTCTGTTGCCTCTATTGGATGCACCACAGACTATGATCTCTTTGGTTGAACGCTGGAAGCAATTTAGACCTGTAGATCCTGTAACTTTACAACCTATAGATTGGCAGACAGCTTTTAATTTAGTAAAAAATACAGTAAGGTCTTTAGAAAGTCTGGATTACCTAATGCTAGAACTTCAAGCCTGAAAGTATTTATCTTGTATTTTGTTAATAAGGATTTAGTTATGGAATTAGGATCTGCCTCTAGCGATTGCTATCTCGAATATATTTTCAGTCACTATCCTGATATTGACGCAAACATTTTGTCATCGCTCGAAGCGATATTAGAAAGAACTAACTTGGGTAATCCTGAGACTTCTCTGGATTGGAATAACTTAGCTGTTATCGATTTAATTGAAGCGGAGCAATCTGAAGATGTGGAGGAAAGAGCTAACCTACTTCAGAATGCAGTGCAGAAGTTAGAAAGAGGGTTTAGCCTAGATCAAAGTCCACATTGTGCTGCTCACTATGTAATTATTCAGAGTATGTTGGCAGAAAATGACAAGGCAATCCAGCTAGCTCTAAATACTGCCATTAATGTATTGCAACCTATTTATACATCTTCTCAAAGCATTGCCATAGGATTGGTTTATTTACCTAAATCTGCTAGAGATTCGCTAGAGTTTGAATTGATTCTCAATGCCGAGAATGGTTATGATCAAGTTTTAATGCTTCTAGCTGAAGCTTTAAAGCGATCGCAGTTTGTATTTTACAACGCTTCTGGAATTCGTTTCTTGCGATTTGCTAATCATCTTTTTGCAGATAGTCCCACTGTACGCTTAATGCTGGGCATTGCCGAATTGATGAGTAGTCAGGTTGAAGGAATTGCCCATTTGCACCATGCTAGACTACTGGTTTCAGATTATGCTCCGATCTTACAAGCGCTTTATCTTGGCTATCGTGGTATTGGTGATTTAAATACCGCTAAGTATTGGCTAGAAGCAGCACATGTTATTTGTTTACATCAAAATAACGATGCTGCGGCATGGCAATGGACTAATCTCCCTGTGGACAGTGCGAGCACCTATGTTGCTTTTGATGAAGATTTAGTCTTAGTCGTAGAGCCAAACTTTCGCAGCATTGTCACAGGCGTTTTAGTTGCTCAAGGTGACTGGTTTGAGCGGGAAATTGAGTTTTGGCGCAATGGAATTCAGGAAGGCATGACAGTGATTGATGTTGGGGCAAATGCTGGGGTGTATACATTTAGTGCGGCTCGACGGGTCAGCTCAACAGGTTTAGTATTGGCTGTAGAACCATTTTCTCAGTGTGTTGCTTACCTCAATGAAACTTGCCGAGTTAATCAGCTAGATTGGGTAAAGGTCTGTGCAGGAGCTGCGAGCGATCGCAATGGGTCGGCGAAATTATCACTTAGCTCAGCTAGTGAACTTAATGAGCTAATTTCTGAAGAAGAAGGGCAAACTAGAGAGGCTAGTAGTTTTGAAGAGGTAGAGTGTTTTACATTAGATAGTCTAATTGAGCAATATGGCGTGAGTCGAGTTGATTTTCTCAAGATTGATGCTGAAGGGCATGAATTGCAAGTATTAAAAGGAAGCGATCGCATTCTTACTGAATTTGCACCAATCATCCTTTATGAAAATATTGCAGGACATCAAGGCAGCAATTTACCTGTAGCGGATTATTTGAGAAGCGTTGGTTATCAACTATTTCGCTATCAGCCATATTTGCAAAGATTAATTCCTGTTGATGTCAATGCTGATTTTCAGGATAGTCTGAATGTAATTGCTTTACCTCAGCAAAGATTGACTTAATCAGCAAAATGTTACTAAATCATTCATAAAAGTCAAAGGATTGTTGTATGACAGTATTTGTCCCAAGTTTAAAGAAAAATGGTCTTTTAGATCGTATTCACATAACAGTGTGTAATGTTGGATCGCGTAAATTAGGCAGTCAAGATGACTATGCTAGTCAAGGGTGGCAAATATTTGCACCAAACCTCAGTATTTACGGGTTTGATGCTGATGCTGACGCTTGCGACGAAGCCAACGCTGAACTTGAGGCAAGACAAATTAACTGGAAGGAAATACATATTCCTTTAGCAATTGGCAAAGCGATCGAAGAGAGAACTCTGTATGTCACCAAACATCCTATGTGTAGCTCTCTCTATGCACCTAATGAGCCATATTTAGAGAGACTCGCAGGACTCCCAGAACTAGTCAATTTAGATTTTAGTTTTGAGATTGACACAACAACTCTAGATACTTTTTGTCAAGAAGAAGGAGTTAATGAAATTGATTTTATGCAAATTGATGTGCAGGGAGCAGATCTTGATGTTTTAGAGGGTGCTACCAATATTTTAAATTGCGGAACTTTAGCTATTCAGATAGAAGTCGAGTTTTCACATCTGTATACCAATCAACCACTATTTGCTGATGTGGATACTTTCTTGAGAAAGCATGATTTTACATTATTTGACCTATCTCGTTCCTACCGACTGAGAGCGCGATCGCCGATTCGCTCGCTTGTAAGGGAAGGGCAATTACTTTGGGGTGATGCTTTCTATTTTCGTGATTTAATGCGCGATGATATGGATAAAAGACTAAAATCACCAGATCGGATGCTGAAGTTAGCCTGTATTGCTGACATTATGAATTTTCCTGACTATGCGTTAGAGATATTAGAATATCTAACGCTTCAATATGGAAAAGACTCAAAATATAACTTTGCTGATAGCATCATTGAGAGTTTATCGCAGTTTCCAGATCTAGTTAGTCATGGTCTAGACTCTCTACCTATTGTTGCAAACCTTCGAGATTATGCTAGCAATTAATTCCTAACGAAAGAGCAGCACAAAGTACTGCTCTTTCGTTTTATTGTGTATAAATCTGCCACATTTGTTTATAGGCAGATTCCATCTCTCTAGTAAATTGTTTGGCATTCCATAGTGGTGAAGTTTTACGGGATTCTTTTAGCTTCCAGAATACTTGCTTTCGTATGTTTTCGTCTGTTCCCAGCTTAATTCCCCACGCAACATACTCTGCATCTGTCCAAGCAATTCCTTCTGTAATCCCAGCATTCATCATCATCGTGTAGCTGTTGCGAGCAGCAAACTGTTGACCAACCTTAGTCACCATTGGAATACACATCCATAAAGTTTCCATAGTCGTAGTCGCACCATTATAGGGATAGGTATCTAGTACCACATCGGCAATATCTAAATTAGCGCGATGTTCTGCTTCTGTTTCCGCCATAGGCAAGAATCTGAGGCGATCGCTACTTACACCAACCTGTTCAGCAATCTGTCTAAAAAAGGTCTGAATTTCTTTTTGCTCAGCATCACCCTTGATTAAAAAATAGCTGTTGGGGACTGCCTTCAGAATTTGCATTTGGAGCCTCACGGTATCTGGATGTCTCTTACATCCTCCCTGAGAGCTAAAATAAATAACTGCATCACTAGGAATATTTAATCGCTCTCTTTGCAGAGTAGGAAATAATACCTCAAATCCATCTACGGCAATATAGGTTTTGGATAATCTCCAAATCTTCTCTGAATAGTACTCTTGGGCATTTTCTGGTAAAACATATGGGTCGGCTATAAAATAGTCAATTGCAGGCAATCCTGAAGCATCCAATCCCAACCAAGTTACTTGAACTGGTGCTGGCTTCATTGTCATTACTTCACAACACACATCCGATGTAATACTGTCTAAATCAACCAAAATATCTATCCGATCTTGTCGAATAGTTTCAGCAATCTCTGCGGCATCATATCCAAGACTATAGAATTTATCACTGTAACCTGCTATCCAAGTTTTAACTGAATCAAGAGAGTTGGGCTTATCTAAAAAGGAATAAGTATAAATCTGAAATTTTGCATGATCGTGATGCTTAAAAAGCCATCTAGATAGCCACCCTACTGAATGTCTACCAAAACAATGAGAAATATAGCCAATTCGTAGAGGTCTATCTTCATTTTTGAGTCTGATAGGTGGTTGATGATATGCCAAATTATCCTGACAAATTTTGACTAGTTCATTCTGAAGAGCATGATTTATTTTAGGAGAGTCTTCAATATAGGGAAAATGGAATCCACAGCCAAATAAGCGATTGGCTTCTTTATGGCTTAGATTTTTGGGCTTTTCTACTACTAACGCTCTAATTAACGTAGCTTGTCGATCGGCTAACTCTAGGATTTCTTCCCATTGACTGCCTTTAGATAGAAGTACGTGGAGTAATAAACAGTTAGCAAAAATTTTGTCTGGTAAATCTATAGCTACCTGAGCATAAGATTTTGCAGCTTTCAAAGCTTCATTAAATTGCGATCCAGCCCGATAAAATCGGGTTAAGTCTCTCAGCAGATCTAAATTGGAAGTCAAACTGATATTTTGGTTTTCAATATTTTGCAAAGCCTCTAGAATCATTATGGCATTATCGAAGCGATTAAATTTATGTCCAAATTCGACTGCAATATTACGCAAGAATTCAAATAGCTCATCAATAGAAGTATCTCGATCCAATATTGATAGCCATTTAGATTGTGCGTTTGCTGATTTCCCTTGAAACAACTGACATAACCCTAAATACAAATGGGCAGAACGGCAAGACCTTAGATCTTCTATAGTGGCTATCAGTTTTTGAAAAATAGCTTCAGACTCTAAATAATTGAACTGCCAAAATAGCTCATAAGCCTCATCCATTGTAAATCTCCCACATCTGTGTATATGCTTTTTCCATTTCTTTAGTGAACTTTCTCCCATTCCAAAGTGGAGAGGTTTGACGAGATCTCCTTAACTTCCAAGATACCTCTTGTCTTAGTAATGGCTCTTTCCCAAATCTAATTCCCCACTCTACGTATTCAGAAGCATTCCAAGCGATTCCTTCAGTGATTCCTGCATTCATCATCATGGTATAACCATTGCGAGATACAAATTGCTCACCTACCCTAGTTACGATTGGAATACCCATCCATAAAACTTCCATAGTTGTGGTTGCACCATTATATGGATATGTGTCTAGCACTACATCAGCGATCGCTAAGTTAGCCCTATGTTCAGCCTCAGTGTCAGTGCGAGGCAAAAAGATTAGTCTTTCAAGATCTACTCCTTCAGCTTCAGCGTGTTCATAAAACAATTTTTGAATGTTGCTTTGGTCTGCTAAACCCTTAATTAAAAAATAGCTATTTTCGACCTGCTTAATTATTTGCATCTGAGATCGAACAGTTTCAGGATGCCGCTTACTACTTTGTTGGGCACTAAAATAAATAATGGCATCATTAGGAATGCCCAATTCACTTCTATCTACAGTGGTTAGAGAAGACTCAAATCCATCAATACCAATATAAGTATTAGGTAGCCGCCAAATCCTTTCTGAATAGTAATCTTGAGCATTGTCTGGTAGCACATAGGGATCGGCAATGTAGTAGTCTATGGCTGGCAAACCAGAAGCATCCCAGCCCAACCAAGTTGCTTGAATTGGGGCTGGCTTCAGAGCTAGTAAACTACAGGAGCTTGAAACAGTCAGGCTATCTAGGTCGATTAATATATCAACCTCATCCTTGTAAATTTCCTCTGCTACTACTGTATTATCTCCCCAAAAGTCTAGCTCCGCCCTAAAAGCTTTATTCATTTGTGCGGCGTACCAATTCTGTAAAAAATCATCCTTCTCAAACCAAGGAAAATAACCATAAAGCTCAAAAGAATCGCGATCGTGATGTTGGATCAGGGATCTGGCTAGCCAACCGACAGAATGCTGACGCAAACAAGCAGAGAGATACCCAATTTTAATTTTTTTATGATTATGCTTGGATCTCGAATGGGGTTGAAATCTTTTAACCTGTTCGGACTTATAATGACAGACATTTTCCTGAAATAACTTTAGGGCTTGATTTTGTTCTAGGTGAGTTATTTGGGGTGTATCGCTCAGATAGCCAGACACAAAATAAGCGCAGCATAAAAAAGACTGAGTAAGAATTGGAAGATTTTTGGGACTTTCTATTACTAATTTATCCAAAACTATCTTGTATTCAGCATAGATTGCTTCTGCTTCTTGCCACTGCCCACCTGCCTGCATGATTGTACCTAAGAGAAGTTGATGGGAAATAACTCGATCTGACAAATTCTCTGAATGGGGTAAGTTTCGGGCAAGTTGGATAGCTTCTTGATGATAACCATTCTTCGAAAGCATCTGACACAAACATGCTTTGGCTGATAGACTTTGGGGGGAAACCACTAAGCATAGATGTATAATAATTTGCTGAGCCTTCTCAAAACTTTCCCGCTCTGCAACATAGAGTAAAGTTTCTAGACAGAGGTGCTTGTCTTGTATATATGTCAGTAGTTTAGATGCAAATTCAATACTTTCATTAAAAGGTAGTTCTGAGGAAAGTACATTTTGCAACAGTTGCAGAATATGATTATCACTAATTTTAAGTTCGTGTTTAGAATCTAGTAATTCCCAAAAATTTAGTTCAACTAGGGTCTCACTATTTACAATCTTCAGTTGTAAAGACAGATAGAAAATCTGCACCAAATTATTAAAATCAAAGGGGCTTACATAGCGGAGATGTTGGCGAATTATCCAAGCTGGAAAGTAGTTTTTGTTTGATTCTTGATAATTCGATTCATCTTCAAGAATTTTACCTAGGTTTTGATCGTAAAACTCATCCGAATCCACCTTTTCTAGCCCTAATAACCATGTCATTTGGGCCTCTTCTTCTTGAGCACTTAATAGTAAAGCTAACCCTAAATAGTGATAGTTTTCCCCAATACTTTCATTATTCCCTATGGCATTCTCATAAAACTCTATTGCTTTTTTAAGGTTATTTCTTAGGTCTAAAGACTCCCAAATGTTTAACATAATTATCTAAAAATACAAATTTTTGATTTATTGGAGAAATGACTCAGCTCTTCAATAATTTTATTTAAAAAAGCGGATAAAGTTTATTGCTTAGGTGGAAATAATAAAAATCCCTCACTCCATTCTAATCAGAAAATACAGAGCGAGGGATTTTTGAATAATGTCACTATAAATTAGAGACTATTGAATTGCAACAAATCCATCTTTAGTAGTTGTAACAGTGGTGTTACATGAAGGAGCAGCAGTAGTAGAATAAGTCAGATATAGAGCAGTACCGCTAGCAGAGGTAGTTACGTTGCCACCGTTAACAGGAGCCAAGGCTGCTTCGCACAAAGCCGCTAGTGTAGTAGCTTCATTGGAACCAGCAGGAGTAGAAACACTAACTCCGCCTGCATATCCCTTAATTGGAGCAGCACCACCACCAGTTACGACATCACCGATAGTTCCAGTTCCAGCAGTAGTGATAGTTGCAAGAGGAACACCAAAGTTATTAACACTTTGGCTCACACCAGAGGAAGATTTATTACCATTACGTTGGATACCATAACCATAATTGGACGTGGATTGAGCAACACCAACACCAAGCGTCACCAAGTTAGGAGCAAACTCTTGCTTTTCTAAATAATAAGCTTGTTGAGCGCGGTTAAATGATCCAGTGTAGGTTTTTGCTTCTGACTGACGTGCTTTAGATGCTTGGTTTAAGAAGGAAGGAAGCGCGATCGCTGCAAGAATACCGATGATGATGATAACTACGAGAAGTTCGATCAGGGTGAAACCCTTTTCGCCATTCTTTTTGTTGAGGATGTGTTGAATGAGCTTGGTCTTGAATTCAGATTTCATAATTCTTTATCCCGTGTATGTCAAGAACGTTAACTGTTCGTGTTGTGAAAATAACTTACCCACAAAAAAAGAGGAAGATATCACTAAGGAGGAAAATATTTTTTTTCATAGATTTAATACCAAAAAGTATGGAGCAGCACGTCGGGCTGCTCCATACTTTTTGGCGCTCAGGAAAATTAAACATTATTCGTTGGAGAAGTTGGATGGACAG
>CAIJEA010000402.1 GCA_903819605.1 uncultured cyanobacterium
CGGCGCTTAGCGCCGCAACTCTCTTCTGGGTTTGGGTCAAGGCAAATCAAAACCCAAATGCGAGAGACGGCACTTTGCGCCATTCCCACTTTGGGGTTTGTAGTAATATGTCTGTGTAATTATGAAATCGCTACAGCGACTCGATACAACCAGTGATTCAGGTCGAACAGTCGATCAAGCAGTTGGAAGACGCACATTCCCTCAATGAACGATCGCTAGACATTCTAGCTAAAGCGATCAATTTATTTCAGGGTTCTTTTTCATTGATTATTGTCAACTGTAACTATCGTAGTCTTCGACAAAAAATACTGACTTCACTCGCTACAAAGACAGGCTTGCTTTGTCGTGAAATCTGGTGGCGGGAATCCCACGAGACCCTATATGGAAAGTTGCAAAATGTGATTCGAGAGGGTGGAACTGAGCATATCCCAGCCTTGATGTGTTTAGGACTGGAGCAAACTAGGTCAGAAAATCCAGAGGGTTTAGCAGATTTATTTTTAGATGCTAACTTGTTTCGCGATCGCGTCAAGCAGCAACTGAACTGTCCGCTAATTCTATGGTTGAGTGATGCCGATCTCCAACAATTTTGGAAAACCGCTCCTGAGTTAGCAAATTTAGCGGCTCCCCCAATTAAGTTTGGGCTATCAACTATTGAGCTATTCCGTGAAGTCTATCAACAAGTAGACCGATTGTTTGAAATTGCCAAAGATCCTCAGATTCCATTGTTCTGGCAAGACACCCAAATTGATGCCGATCGTGAATCATTTTCCTACTGTGAGCTAGAACAAGCTAGGCGGGAACTGCGAATTGCTCATTATAATTCTCCTCAAACCACCGATCTCCAACAAATTTCTCCTGATTTAGAAGCAAAATTAGACTTTGTCCTAGGACGCTTGATGTGGCGATCGCCTGAAGCATCTGCTGGCGAAGTGCATGAAGAGTCTCAGGGCGAGGTGCATAGCATATCGCAAATCTACTATCAGTGCAGTCTTGCCTATTGGCAAAAGGCAAATATGCAGATTGAGAGTGGAATAGTTCTATTTTATTTAGGGAATTTATGGTGGCATCATTCCTTTACGAATGGTCGGCGAGCACAGCCTGCTTGGATCAAGGCGAGACAGTTTTTCCAAGAATCGATTGCAGCTTTTCAAAAAGCGAATCGTGATGACTTAATTGCTAAGTATAGTCGAGCATACAGTGGTGTGCTTGATCAACTAAAACAATGGGAGGATCTAGAGAAATGGATTGAGTTGCTACTTCCCTTACATCAACAAATACCCCTTGAACTGGCTCAAGATTACGGATACCTTGCCAAAATTGCTGGAGAAAGAAGGGAATGGTTGAAGGTTAAAGATTACTGTGCAAATGCTTTAGAGGCTTTAGATCGAGTTCCAACTTTTGCTGACAATAATTTTGACCACAATTGCCAACGTCTTTGCCAAGTTCAAACTGGTCAATGTCAACTATTACTAACTCAGAGCTATTTTCATCTCGATCAGTTAGACATGGCATCGATTCAGATTAATTCGGCGATATCTAGATTTAATCGCAATTACGAACCTAAACTTTATATTCAATTCCTTGATGCTTTTCATGATATTGCGTTTGCCCAAGGACGTTATCTTGAAGCGTTTCAAGCCCGACAAGAAATGCGATCGCGAGAGCAGCAATATGGACTTAGAGCCTTTATTGGTGCTGGTGTTCTCCAACCAAAACAACCTTCGCCAAATTCAAGTATTGCTGAGCTAGATGCCAGTAAGTTTGATGTTAATGTCAGTGAAATAGCTGCTTCTGGTCGAACTCAAGATGTAGAGCGCTTAGTTGAACGGATTTTCTCAGTTGAGCATCAACTAACAGTAATTCATGGTGAATCAGGTGTAGGTAAAAGCTCACTAGTCAGAGCAGGGCTTATTCCTGCACTGATGCAGCGATCGCTTACAGGTCAAGAATTGATCCCAGTCAAGATTCGTATTTATACAGACTGGATCAACGCTATTTCTTTTTCCCTCCATGAGGGACTAGAACTTAACAATTCCAATAACCTAAATAACGATGTAACTTACCAGAGCAAAATATTTACATCTACTGAGGGATATCAAGAGCGGAATAAAAATGCTGAGCGAGATGCGACAACGCTATTGAATAAATTGAAACAATTAGCTTCTCAGGGCACTCAGATTGTTTTAATCCTCGATCAATTTGAAGAGTTCTTTTTTACTTTCACTCAACCACAGGAAAGGCAGATCTTTATCGAGTTTTGGCAAAACTGTCTCAAAATACCTACCTTAAAATTAATAATCTCGATTCGTGAAGATTACCTGTATTTGCTGTTAGAGCTAGAATCTACCCATGCTGAAATCGATATTCTAAGCCGAAACTTGCGTTATGCTCTTGGTAATCTTTCTGCTGCTGATGCTAAGTCTTTAATTGAAAACCTTACTGAACATGCCAATTTCCCCCTTGAATCCTCGCTAATTGATGAATTAGTGCGAGATTTGGCAAGCGATCGCAATTCTGTGCGACCAATTGAACTGCAATTAGTTGGCTCCCAACTTCAGGATCGTAATATCACTACTCTAGCTGATTATCGTTTAGCTGGTGGAAAACAACGTCTCGTTGAACAATCAGTTGAAAAAGTAATTCAAGCCTGTGGCAATGCAGCCTTCATCGCTCAGCAAGTTCTCATTTTGCTAACTGATGAGCAAGGTAAGCGTCCATTGCGAACTTATGACGAATTGCGTTTAGGTGTTTTATCTTTTTCTAGCAATACTAGCGATCTCAATTTGGTCTTAGAAATTTTGATTGGATCGGGTTTAGTCTTCCAACTCCCAGAATTCCCCAGCAAGCGCTTTCAACTTGTCCATGATTATCTAGTTCCTTTTATTCGGAATAATCAGGAGTCGGGACTTCTAGCAGAATTAGAAAAAGTTCGCTCTTCTGCTCAACGTAGCCAAGATCGTCTTAATCGACTGACAAAGCTTGCATTGGTGGGTACGGTTCTCGCATTATTTATGATGGCGGGTTTAGCTTTTCAGTCAAATCGTCAGCGCAAACTTGCCGAGATTGGTGAAATTGAAGCACTGGTTTCTTCTGCAAACTCTAGTTTTTTGCTCAACCGTCAGTCAGAAGCTCTAACTACAGTGATTCAATCGGCAAAAAAATTAAACGCGATCGATGCAGGAGCAGATAAAAATCGGATCACTAAATCAACTTTTGAAACTTTGCAAACAATAGTTTATAACATCCGCGAGCGCTATCGATTTTATTCACTTAAAATGGATTCTCCATTTTATACAGCAAAATTCAGTCCTGATGGAAATATCATTGCTCTGGGTAGCTTTGATGGCATTGTATATTTAGCGCAAAGTGATGGTAAGCCGATCGCGAGATTAGTCGGGTTACAGGCGAGAGAAATTCGAGGAATAAGTTTTAGCCCTGATGGTAAAAGAATTGCCTCGGTAGGTAAAGGCAGGAGTGTCCGAATTTGGGATATTGCCACTGGTAAACTGATTAGCAAGTTTTATGCTCATCAGGATGACATCTCCAGAGTGAGTTTTCATCCTAGCGGCAAAATGTTACTCACGGCGAGTAAAGATGGAACTGCAAAACTGTGGGATAGCGATCGCGGCATTGAACTGATGGTATTCAGACCAAAATTTGTCGGGAACGATCCTAAAAATAAAGAAAATGAAACTGTTCAGGATGCAAGTTTTAACCGTGAAGGGAATTTGATTGTAACGGCGCAAAATAGAATGATTTCACTCTGGGATCTGCAAGGTAACTTACTTGCAAGTACAATCGCCCATGACAAAAAGATCTACACTGTCCGCTTCCATCCTGATGGAAAACAATTGGCTTCATCGGGCGGTGATGAAACAGTGAAGTTATGGCAAATCGTCGAACAGCCAATCATTTCGCCTATAGTTGCCGAAGATATAGCTGCCAATGATTCACCTGATGCTGAGCCAGTTGTAAAAAAAAGTGAACTTTCAAAACAGATTAATGTAAACCGTCAAATTCAATTAGTAAAAACTTTTAAAGGTAATGCGGCTGATATTTTAAGCTTAAATTTTAGTGCTGATGGTCAACGGATTGCTTTTGGATCTCAGGATAATTCAATTCAAGTCTTTAATCTTGATGGGGCGCTGGAAACAAAGTTAGGTGGACATACCGATGGTATCTTTGATGTTAACTTTAGCCCTAATGGTCGTTATCTTCTATCTGCTAGTAAGGATCGCACGGCACGACTTTGGGATCTCAAAGCTGCCCTAATCGATACTATCTACGGTCATACTAGTAGCATTTGGGCTGTTGGCTATAGACCTGATGGTAAGGTATTTGCTTCTGGTAGTGTTGATAAAAGTGTTCTCCTTTGGAATGCCGATGGCACTTTAAAAAAAGAACTCAAAGGTCACGATGATACAGTCTATGGTGTGAGCTTTAGTTCTGATGGGAAGAAGCTAGTCTCAGCAAGTAATGACAAAACTGTAAGGATTTGGGATAGTGAAACGGGCAACCTTTTGCATATCCTCAATATTCATGGTGCGCCTCTAATCTATGCCACTTTTAGTCCCGATCTCAAGATTCTCGCTACCCTTGGATGGGATAATAAAATCAAATTGTGGCAATGGGATGACACCGATAATCCCAAGCTATTGCATGTATTAGATGGTCATACCCAAACTGTCTGGTCGATCGCTTTTAGTCCTGATAGTCAGTCTCTGGTTTCCACCAGTAACGATCAAACGATCAAAATTTGGGATGTGAATAGTGGGCAGACTTTACACACAATGGAGGCTCATCTCAATGGTGGACTGGCGGTTGCTTATAGACCCGATGGTAAACAAATTGTCTCGGCTGGCAAAGATGGCAATTTGAAATTGTGGAATGCTCAGACAGGGAGCCTCGAAAAGGTGATTACTGTTGTTCCTGATTCTTGGATCTATGGTGTAAGCTTTAGTCCCGATGGTAAGGCGATCGCTACGGCTAATGCAGATAAAACTGTCAGAATTATGGATCGCGAAACTGGAGAACTACTTAAAACCCTATCGGGTCACTCCGCAGAAGCCTATGCTGTAGCCTACAGTCCTAATGGTGAAAATATTGTTTCGGCTAGTCGCGACAATACGCTCAAATTATGGAATGCTGAGACTCTTAATTTTAATCAACTGGTAAAGAGAGGCTGTAGCTTGCTAGAAAACTATCTCGAATACACGACAACATTGTCTCCAGAACAAAAGCAAGTTTGTAAGCAATAAGGGCTTTGCGATTTAATAAAGAACCAGATTTTTTGTGGCACGGCTCCGCCGTGCCACAAAAAATCTGGTTCTTTACTGTGTGTCCCTAAGATTAACAAAGTAGAGGTGTTGCGAAGCGCTATCTCTA
>CAIJEA010000403.1 GCA_903819605.1 uncultured cyanobacterium
CTAATACTATTTACCCAAGCATGGCATATCCTAAGTATCTGTTTCTCTATTTGTACTAAGAAACCTTCCCGTGCTGGGAAATTTTATGGCTTAGTGCGGATAGTCGATCGCAATGAGAGTGAACTTAGTACTACGCTAACAGAACTAAGTGCCATCGCCAAACCTGCGATCGTAGGATTGAGAGAAATGCCAAACTTGGGATAGAGAATCCCTGCGGCAACGGGAATCGCGAGAGTATTGTAAGCAAATGCCCAGAATAGATTTTGTCGGATTTTATTGAAGGTGGCGCGACTAAGTTCGATCGCAGGTACAACATCGCTAATGTCATGGCGCATCAACACAATATCAGCCGTTTCCATAGCCACATCTGTCCCCGAACTGAGCGCAATGCCCACAGTCGCGCTAGCTAGAGCAGGCGCATCATTTACACCATCACCAACCATCGCTACTTGGTGACCTTGAGCCAATAATTTTAGGACAGCATCGGCTTTCCCATCGGGCTTGACTTCGGCAATTGCCCGTTCTGGTGGAATACCAAGCTGATTTGCGATCGCGTTGGCGGTTTCTTGGCGATCGCCTGTGAGCATCCAGACCTGTAAACCCATAGCTTCGATTTGACGGATCACTTCAGGGGCTGAGGGTTTGAGTTGATCGCGTAGAGCAATCATGCCCATTAATCGAGAATCGACAGCTACAAAAATTGGAGTCTTCCCAACTTCTGCCAACTGCTGCGATCGCTCTAAACTTTCACTGGAAATTTTCACTTGGCGATCCAGCAACCATGAGGCATTTCCCACTAAAACCATTTCACCTGTAGTGAGCATAGCCTCGACTCCGCACCCTGTCACGATTTGCGAAAATTTAGTTGGCAACAAATCAATCTCTAGCTCTTGGGCTTTGGAAATTGTCGCTGCCCCAAGAATATGATTAGCACCAACTTCGGCACTTGCAGCCAATTGTAAGACCCGTAACGCTGATGCTGGAACTTGGCGATCGCCAAGACTTTTAAAAGTGGTTTGATCGATTATTTCACGCCCAAAAACTAGGTTATCAGTCAATACATCCGTAATTTCTGGCTTACCTGTGGTCAACGTGCCTGTTTTATCAAAAATTACTGCCGATAGGCGATCGACCTTTTCAAGACTAGCTCCACCCTTAATCAAAATCCCTTTTTCTGCACCAATCCCCGTACCAACCATGATCGCTGTTGGTGTTGCTAAACCGAGCGCACATGGGCAAGCCACAACTAAAACCGCGATTGCCAAGCGCAAACTAAACACAATTTCGGCATGGAGAACGCCATACCAAATCAAAAATGTGCAAGCGGCGATCGCCATCACTGAGTAAGCAAAATATCCCGCCACGCGATCGGCTAAGTATTGAATTGGTGCTTTACTTGCCTGTGCTGATTCCACTAAAGCGACGATTCGCGCCAGAGTGGTTTCAGCGCCAGTTTGTAGAACTCGAACTGTAATCGCCCCTGTCAAATTTAAGGTTGCACCAGTTACTCTTGCTCCTAAATGCTTGGTGACAGGCATTGATTCGCCCGTAAGCATTGATTCATCAACGCTAGAACTGCCCGCGATAATTTCGCCATCAACAGGAATCTTTTCTCCAGCCCAAACCACAATGCGATCGCCTACTTGCAAATCTTCTACTGCCATCGCCACTTGTAGCTCTCCCTCAGATCCATTTACTAGCAATCTGGCACTTGCTGGTTGCAGTTCCATAAGGGCATGGATCGCTTTCGAGGCTTTTCCCTTAGCCCTTTCGAGTAGAGCTTGTCCTAACAGTACAAACCCCAAAAGCATTACAGGCTCTTCAAAAAAGCATTGCCAACCAAGTTGGGGTACAAACAAGGCGATCGTACTGGCAAAATAAGCGGAAAGCGTCCCCAGCCCCACCAAAGAGTTCATGTTAGGCGCTCGATACCATAGCGACTTTAATCCGTCCCACCAGATCGGTCGTCCGATCCAGCCCAGCGCTACAGTTGAAACAACCCAATGAGCGTACATATTGCCTAGCAAGGGAAAGTCAGCGACCCCAATCAAGCCCAAATGTCCGACGATCGCTAAAATTACTAGGAATGAAGGAATACCGACTTCTTTGCTAACCCCCAACCACTGAGTTTCAGGCGAACTTGAGGATATAGATTTTGATAGGCGATCGCCCTTATGGTTATGTTTTTCAACAAACTCTGCCGAAAAACCGGCCTTGGCGATCGCCTCAATTAATTGTGGTGCAAAATCCTGTGGTGCGGTGGTATTGCCATAAACCACCGTTGCTTTCTCAGTAAGTAAATTGACACTCGCTGCCTTTACCCCTTCACAGGCAAGCAAACGTTTTTCGACCACTGCCACACAACCCGCACATTTCATACCTGCGATCGCAAGGGCTAAAGAGCTTGATTGTGAGTTCGTTGTTGCTATTAATTGAGTCACTGCCAGTTGTATCCAAAATCTATAAAAATCTACAATCTAAATTTATTAGCCTTATTTTTACGTTACCTAGCGAAAGCTAGCTAGTACTAAAAGCTGATAGCCACAGAGCAATACATAGGGTTAGCATATACTCAAATCTAGTTTGTTTGATTGGGTAATTATTCTGATAACGTGTCTCTAATATTGCAATCTTTGTTTACTTGCCTTTCTGCTTCTGTATGACTGCTAAACTTAAAGATATATAGACTAAGGTTATGGTGAATTGTGCTAAATACTATTCATACGATCTAAATAGGTCAATATAGCTTTATAAAAAGTATAGAGAGTTTCCAAGAACAGCAAGATTTGTAGTTTTGACTAGATATTTACGCTTAGTATTTAGATTAAAAACTTACTAGGAGAAATCCTAAAACTTTTTTTACTAAATTTTCTTGAAAATTTACTAGGTTTTCAGGCTTGCCCCCAATGGTTCAAAATTCTCTGACAATGAGTTAGCTAATGTCCATTTCTGACAGCGAGTTTTCTATTCATTTTTGGGGTGTGCGTGGAAGTATAGCCACCCCTGGTCCAAGCACAGTACGCTACGGGGGCAATACTCCTTGTGTAGAAATGCGCTGTAAAGATGCGCGCTTGATATTCGATGGGGGCACGGGGATTAGGGTTTTAGGTCAGCATTTACTGAAACAAATGCCCATTGAAGCTAGTATTTTCTTCACTCATAGTCATTGGGATCACGTTCAGGGATTTCCTTTTTTTACACCAGCCTTTATCAAAGGAAACCTGTTCAAAATCTACGGAAAAATTGCTCCTACGGGTCAAACTATGCAGGATCGCCTAGAAGAACAGATGCATCACCCTAATTTTCCTGTGCCATTAAGGGTTATGGGTTCATGTCTTGAGTTCTTTGATATCCAAGTGCCAAGTGTAATTGATGTTGGCAACGGGGTAACGGTTCAAACAGGGGCTCTCAATCATCCTGGAGAAGCGACAGGATATCGGGTTAATTTTGGCGATCGCTCGGCGGTTTATGCGACAGACACCGAACATTTTAGCGATCGCGTTGACGAAAATCTCGTGCAGCTAGCTCGCAATGCCGATGTGCTGATCATGGACTCTACTTACTCTGATGAGGAATACTGGTCAGATATATCGCCAAAAGTTGGTTGGGGACATTCGACATGGCAAGAAGCCATCAAGGTTGCTGAGGCAGCAAATGTCAAAACTCTGGTAATTTTTCATCACGATCCTTTGCACAGTGATGATTATCTCGATGAAATTGGTCGATTAGCCAAGGAAAAGTTTGCTGGTACTGTCATGGCAAGAGAGGGGATGTGGATTTCGATTCCTATTCGTGCTGGTGCTGATGTCAAGCCTTTAGTACAGGTTTAATCATCCTATGCTGAGAGTGTTGCAAAGCAGCACTCTCAGCTAGATTCTTGGGCGTTACTTTGACTCAGAGTGTTGTATGCAAGAAAGGTGGCGCGAAGTACCGCCTTTCTTTAGCTAATTGCACGGGGATATTCAGCTAAAACTTGCTTGAGATATTTACCCGTATAGGATTTCTTTACTTTGGCAACCTGTTCGGGCGTTCCTTCGGCGATAATCTCACCACCGCGATCGCCTCCCTCTGGTCCCAGATCGACAATCCAGTCAGAGCAACGAATCACATCGAGATTATGCTCAATCGTGATGATGCTATTACCTTTATCGACAAGGCGTTGCATCACATCTAATAGCTTATGCACATCGTAAAAGCTTAAACCCGTTGTCGGTTCGTCGATTAAATACAAGGTCTTACCTGTAGCACGACGGGCAAGTTCCGTCGCCAGCTTAACCCTTTGGGCTTCACCACCTGAGAGCGTTGGTGCAGACTGTCCGAGGCGAACATAGCCTAAACCAACATCGACTAGCA
>CAIJEA010000404.1 GCA_903819605.1 uncultured cyanobacterium
ATCCCTTCCCACCAAAAAAATAGGCATTATTCACTGGGAAGGGAGTAGCAATGCAAAGGGAAGATAGTACAAATCAAAACCCAAACAAATAAATAAAGGTAGCGCTTCGCACCGCCTTTATTTATTCAACTAGGAGGGTAAATACTCCACCGCTCTGCGGTGTAAGTAAATGCTGGTAAACAAGAATTTGATACCCTGTCCGCTTGCGGCGGGGCTATTCATTTGGGTTTTATAGCAGTCCTAAATCATTTGTGAGAAAGGCAAGGAGCTTAAGCCCCTTGTCATAAGATTCTGTTTCTCATGACTCATTTAAGATTGCTATAAGTCCTAAGCAAAACTTGCATTTCTATATTAACTAGATCCGACAAAATGATTGATAAGTTCTTTTAATGGTAACTTCTTTTTTCTCCCATTGACCTTGTAGCAGACTATAGCCTCTAGAGTAAGTGGTGTCGGAAAAATTACTAACTAGTCTGATTAAACGGGGAACGGAGTTTAACTCCATATAGGGAAAAAAATTGGCAGTACATCATTCCTAACGAATATTCTTCTAATGGTAATTGATTACACGCTGAGTTACGGAAATAGTAATTTTCATGCTTTAAAAAGCATTCTCTAGAAATTCTTAAGGTTTTATTATGTCCACTCTTACACTTTCTACAGCTAATCAAATGCGTAATGAACTAGGTGATTTCAGTAGCATTGTTTGTTTCAAAGCTTTGGTTGTTGGAACTGAAGAAGCTCTAGGTGAAAAAGCCGCTGCGATCGCTTTGATTTCTGCTGGTCGCACCCGTGGTAAGCAACTAGCCGAGCAACTTGGGATTACAGGAAAAGGTATTTCTAGTGCAGAAATCGTTCCCCTACTTCAGTCAGCATTAGGTAAAGAAGGCACAAGGCTTTGCATCATCGACAAAATTGTTGAAACAGGTGAAACAATCACAGTTTACTGTAGAGAAACCATTTGTTCTGCTGGTGATCCTCAAGGCTCTCCTCGTAAACTAACTTTCACATTGGGGGCTGTTCAAGGGGTACTGGAAAAAGTCACTGGGAAGCGTCTTCGGGGCAAGCAAACAGAATCAGTTCTACGTGGCGGTTCCCATGATGTTATTGAGTTTGAAGTCCTCGCCTAAGACTTCATAGGTTTAATAGTTTTGTGTAGCATTTGTATTTATAGGAGAATTTCATAGTGGCAATTAACATCGAAAAGCTTAGTCTCGTTCTACAAAATTTTGTAAGCGGAACCAGCGACGTTCAGGGTGCAGCCCTTGTTACACCTGATGGTCTACCATTGTCTTCGACATTGCCAGGTGCAATGGATGAAGAACGAGTATCGGCAATGTCTGCTGCCATGCTGTCTCTCGGTGAAAGAATTGGACAAGAATTAGCTAGAGGTGGTATTGAACGCATCTACGTTGAAGGTGACAAAGGCTACGGTATTTTAACAAGCTGTGGGGATGATGCCGTACTTCTAGTATTAGCCGATCACAAAGCAAAGCAAGGGATTTTGATGCTGGAAATTAAGCGGATTGTTTCAGAAATCAAACAGATTTTACAATAATGTCTTAGTCAATGCTGAGCAACCGATCATGTTAATGCAGATATTAATAGAGCATCATAACTTTTAATTTATCTGCATTACCTTTGCAATCATTCACTTGAACATTATATGGAAATTATGCGTTTGGTTGTGACGGGTCCAGTAGGGGCTGGAAAGTCTACCTTTATCAGATCTGTCAGTGAAATTGAAGTTGTTGATACTGACTGTCAAGCAACTGATGAAACCGCAGATCTAAAACCAAAAACCACTGTTGCCTTTGACTTTGGGCGGTTACAGTTTGGTCCAGAGATGGCTCTTCATCTCTATGGAACTCCAGGACAGTCTCGATTTGACTTCATGTGGGATATTTTGATTAAGCAAGCCCATGCCTATGTATTGCTTGTCGCAGCCCACCGTCCAGCCGAGTTCCGTTACGCTCGTCGAATTGCCACCTTCATGAATCAACGGCGACAGTTGCCAATGATCGTTGCGCTAACTCATACGGACTGTCCAAATGCGTGGCAATCAGAAAACATTGCGATCGCACTGGGGTATATCAATCCTCAAACTCGTCCTCCGTTCATAACCGTTAATGCCAATGAACAGACATCAGTAGCTCAAGCGATTGTTACCCTGATTCAGCATTCTATGCAGAATTGTTTAGTCTAAAGGACTTTCTTGTTTTCTCATTCCGATTTTTTGCACAATTAAAGGAATTATGTCATGGCTATTTCAGGATATCTATCTGAATTCTCTCTTCCAGAGATCTTTCGGCTGCTTGAACAGGGAAATAAAACTGGGCGGTTAAGTATTCAAGAACGATCTGAGATTCCAGCCCATAAAGGCAAGATATTTCGGATCTGGTTCAAGCAAGGAAAGATTATTGCAGCAGGCGATCGGATTGACGGGCATGGGTTATTGTCGATGATTCAAAACCGTGGATGGGTGAGTTCTAGAGTTGCATCCCGCATTACAGAAGTATGTGCCTTCGATCAACCCGCAGGACTATGCTTAAAAGAACAAGGTTTACTAGAAGCTGAACAACTGAAATTGCTGTTTAGTCAGCAGGTGTTACAACAGGTTTGCAAACTATTTGAGTTGCAAGATGGACAGTTCCAGTTTGAGACTAAAGTAATAGCACCTGTCTCGGAATTGACAGGGTTAGCGGCTCCGCCTAGCGAAGTGACTTTAGCAGGTTTACGGGCTTTACGAGACTGGACAATGCTTTCAGACAAGCTTCCAGAGCCAGCTTCAGGTCTTATCAGCACAATCGTGGGTAAACCCCAATTACGATTAAACCAACTAGAATGCCAAGTCTGGGAGTTTACCAATGGCGATGTCCCAATTCAGCATATAGCCAAACAACTAAAATTGCCTCTTGACAAGATCCAACAGGTTGCTTTTCGACTCATGACTATGGGATTAGTCGAAGAAGTTCCCTTTGTTAATACAGAGATTCCATCCCAGAAACAAGATCTTGAAATGCCAATATCAGGATCGTCAGGAAACTCGAATTCGTCTCCGAGCAATGCATTCTTACTAAGTCTCTTGGGTCATCTTAAGAATAAAGTTTAATCTTAATCATTCAGAATTTTCGGGAAGAAATTCTACAAATTCATCAAAGGTTGTAACTTTCGGTAAGGTTTTGATTGTCATGGCTGTTGGGCGGTGCTTACGACAAAAAATATAATTTCTATATTATCTCTAATTTATTAGGCTTGTTTAGTTGTTTGATAAATGAGAACGTCTCTACGTCTGTCAT
The DNA here is from genome assembly GCA_903819605.1 of uncultured cyanobacterium. GTDB lineage: Bacteria > Cyanobacteriota > Cyanobacteriia > Pseudanabaenales > Pseudanabaenaceae > Pseudanabaena. Next base: position 3,300 of record CAIJEA010000404.1, read on the forward strand.
TTAAATCCTCAAACACACTGACATTTCTAGATTTAGGCTCATGCTAAGTACTTGTGCAAATTACCCAAACCCTCAAAGTTGCGCCCATGCGGGGCAAAGCTTTGAGGGTTTGGGTGTGTAATTAATTCTTAGTAGCGATAAACGAGTTCCTCCTAAAGCTCAGCCCGAACTTACTCTTCTGGATTGACGTACTGATTGCCTAACTCAAAAAGGTTGAGGATAGCACTTTGTGCTATCCTCAACCTTTTTGAGTTAGCTATAAATCGACATTAGGGATAAAGTTCTGGAGCCGCATGGGCGGACGTACATAGTCCATTTCATGTTGGCGAGGTGGAAGCTCAATTTTTACTTGGGTTAAATCTTCGTAAGGAACTTGACTCAATAAATGAGAAATACAATTAATGTGTGCTCTACGTTTATCGTCAGAATTGACAACAAACCAAGGAGATTGCTTAATGTCAGTGGCATTAAACATATCATCCTTTGCCTTTGAATATTCTACCCATCTTGCCCTTGCTTCCAAATCCATTGGACTAATTTTCCAACGCTTGAGTGGATTCTCAATTCGTTCTTGAAATCTCTTTTCCTGTTCTTCATCGCTGACAGAGAACCAATATTTGACAAGAATGATTCCTGCACGTTGCAGCATACACTCAAACTCAGGACAAGAACGCAAGAACTCCACATATTCCTCATGGGTACAGAAGTTCATTACGTGCTCTACCCCAGCACGGTTGTACCAACTGCGATCGAACAATACCATCTCACCACCTGCGGGTAGATGAGATGCATAGCGTTGAAAATACCACTGGGTTTTTTCGCGATCGGAAGGAGTACCCAATGCAATAACTTTACAAACACGCGGATTGAGGCATTCTGTAATCCTTTTGATCGTACCGCCTTTACCTGCTGCGTCTCGCCCTTCAAACAACACGACAACTTTTAGTTTTTTATGTTTTACCCACTCTTGCAATTTGACTAGTTCAATGTGGAGTCGGTTGAGTTCTTTCTCATAAACTTGCCTTGGTAATTTCTCAAGCAAGCTTTCTGATTTAGTCTGCTTTTTCGCAATTTTTTTGGCTTTCGGCGACTCTATGTCAACTTGCTTAGATAGCTTTTTAAGTGAATCTTCTGATTTAGACTTTCCCTTGCCAGCTTTTTTTGCCTTGGGTTGTTCTGTCACAAGATAATCTTGAGAACCTTTACCATTGCTACTATGCCCTTTTTTTGCCATGATTATTTACCACTTTTTATGGCTGTAGGACAATAATATAGCTGTTCAGGTTGTGATATCGCATTAAAAGATACTTTAGATATAGGTAGCTCAGCATAAATAAACCAAATCAAAACCAGAGAGAGAGTTGCCCGCTACGTAGGCGACTCTCTCTCTAGTTTATGGATTTGTAAAGCGTTTGCTTTGGGGATACTTCATGAATAAAAGATATAGCAACTCATTTCGGATTGCTATAGATATGGCTAGGTTGAAGGCTCAGGGTTTCCATAGTCCATCAGGCAGAGTAATACCACCAAACTTAGTTACCTGTTCTAATGTCATAAGATATGCCCAAGCTAATCCTAGAGACTTCTCAGCTAAATCAAAAATCTCAATCTGTTGGCGATCGTATAAATTCTCCGATTGGGGGCGATCGCTTTGATAATCTTCTAATTCGTCAAGCTGCTCTAAAATACTCATATCTCTAAATGAGAGTAAATATCCATGAACTCGGCGAGCGCCTATGGTCATGGCAGGATAGCCCATTGGTAATGCAGACAATTCGCCAAAAGCGATCGCTTGTTGCATAGTAATCACTTTGCCAGCACAGTATTTTGCATAATTAGCTTCGTCTGGTTTGAGTGTCCCATAGACAAAGACATGGCATAGAGCATCACTTTTGAGATTTGCCATCACAACATTTCTATCAAAATTTCTATTAAAGAGAGATGCTTTGCATCTTCCTTTACTTTAACTAAGAAATTGCTGATGCGATCGCCCTTTAATCAGCGCTAACATAGATCCTAATTGCAGCGCATAGGATACAGCATCGATGAGTAACGACAAAGATAACTTTAAAGACAAATTTTCTTTTAAAGTAGAGGGCTTGGAATCTCTAGTAGATGATGTCAAGCAGTTACTGAACCTCGACCAACTCATCGATCTAGCGCAAAAACTGGAAGAAAAACAGAAATCTGGTGAAATTCGCACCGAGGTAAACGTAACCTCGCGCCCTTTATCAAGTATTCCCCGACGCGGTAATATTCCTCGCTCGCCTCGTGCTGCAACTACATCTGGTGGCGACGGTGAAGTTACATCTCCTGACGTTATCAAACCTGATATTCCTAAAAATCCACAATCAGAGCAGCAACCAGATCGGCAGCCCAAAGCGATCGCCGAATTGGTCGGGGGGCTGGGTGATACCTTGGCACAGTTGCGTGATTTGGTGGAAATTCCCCTGAAGCGTCCCGATGTTTTGGCAAAGCTGGGATTAGAACCACCAAAAGGCGTACTGCTAGTTGGCCCACCTGGGACTGGTAAAACCCTCACGGCACGCTCTCTCGCAAATGTGTTAGGAGTAAATTACATTGCGATCGTTGGACCTGAGATCATTAGTAAATACTATGGCGAAGCTGAAACTCGATTGCGACAGGTATTTGAGAAAGCGGCAAAATCAGCACCCTGTTTGATTTTTATCGATGAAATTGATGCCCTCGTTCCCAATCGTGCCAATGTTGAAGGAGAAGTGGAGAAGCGTCTGGTCGCGCAATTATTAGGCTTAATGGATGGATTTGCTGAGACGAAGGGAGTCCTTGTGTTAGCAGCAACTAATCGTCCTGATGCGATCGATTCTGCTCTACGCCGCCCAGGCAGATTCGATCGTGAGATTATCTTTCCTATTCCCGATCGCCAAGCCCGTCGTCAGATTTTAGAAATCCATACGCGATCGATGCCTCTGACTCAAGATGTAGATTTAGATGATATTGCCGATCGTGCTCATGGCTATGTGGGAGCCGATATCAAAGGACTTTGTCAAGTAGCGGCGACTAACGCTCTTCGTCGTCAGGTGGGTAGCTTAGCTGATATTCCAGACAGTCTTGATGTAAATCGTGAAGATTTTGAAACTGCCCTGAAGCAAGTTCAACCTGCTGTACTGCGATCGCTTCAAATTCAAGTTCCAAAAGTCCAATGGTCAGAGATCGGTGGACTCACCAAAGTTAAGCAAACTTTGCAAGAAGCTGTCGCAGGCGCATTGGTCAATCCCGCACTCTATGCACATACCCTCGCCAAAGCGCCACGCGGGGTGCTACTCTATGGCCCGCCCGGAACAGGCAAAACTTTACTCGCTAAGGCGATCGCTACTCAAGCTCAAGCTAATTTTATTTCTGTTGCGGGTTCAGAACTGCTCACCAAATGGGTGGGAGCCTCAGAGCAATCAATCAGGCAATTGTTTGCCCAAGCGCGGCAAGCTGCTCCCTGTGTGATTTTTATTGATGAGATTGATACTCTTGTTCCTGCAAGGGGGAGTTATCAGGGTGATAGTGGTGTAAGCGATCGCGTCATTGGGCAGTTACTAACAGAACTCGATGGACTCCAATCCGCAGAAGGATTATTAGTAATTGGCGCAACTAATCGTCGTGATTTTATCGATCCTGCGTTGTTGCGATCGGGCAGAATTGAACTGCACATGATGGTGGATTTACCCGATCGCAACAGCCGTAGTTCTATTTTGGCTGTTCACAACCGCGATCGCCCCCTTGCTGAAAACCTCAATTTAGATGTTTGGGCAGAATGTACCGAAAAGTGGAATGGA
>CAIJEA010000405.1 GCA_903819605.1 uncultured cyanobacterium
AGCTAAACGAGAATCTAATTCGCTATGTTTTCAAAACTGTTAAAGGTGTAGAACTTGGCGATTTCCCACGACTCACCTATGCCGAATCAATGGATCGCTATGGTTGCGATCGCCCTGATACCCGCTTTGGCATGGAATTAGTCAATGTCACTGATTTGTTCGCCAATTCAGGATTTAAAGTATTTGCGAACACGGTCGCTAATGGCGGCATTATCAAAGTCCTACCCGTTCTCGGTGGCGATGAAGCAATTTCCAATACCCGCATTAAACCAGGAGGCGATTTATCAAATCTGGTCGCTCAGTACGGCGCGAAGGGACTAGCCTTTATCCGCGTGCGTGAAGGTGGCGTAATCGATACCATCGGCGCACTCAAGGATAGTATTACCGAAGAAGTTAAGAAGGAACTACTAGAGCGCACAGGCGCAACCGCAGGCACAATCCTGTTATTTGGGGCTGGTGAAAAGGCGATTGTCAATGAGTCTCTCTATCGTTTGCGCCTCGCCCTCGGACATGAGTTGGGATTAATCGATCGTGACAAGCTCAATTTTGTCTGGGTCACTGACTTCCCAATGTTTGAATGGAATGCTGACGAGAAAAGATTGGAAGCCCTGCACCATCCTTTTACATCGCCCCGCCCTGAAGATATTGCCGATGGTCAAACCATTGATGTCAATACGATCGCCCTAGCCTATGACCTTGTACTTAACGGTACAGAGATTGGCGGTGGTAGTATTCGGATTCATAAGCGCGAAGTCCAAGAGAAAGTATTTGCGGCGATCGGGCTAACCGATGAGCAGGCAAAAGAGAAGTTTGGCTTTCTAATGGAAGCCTTTGAATATGGCACTCCTCCGCATGGCGGTTTAGCCTTTGGACTCGATCGCTTAGTGATGTTGATTGCTGGTGCAGAATCGATTCGAGATGTGATTGCTTTCCCAAAAACTCAGCAAGCACGCGACCTGTTGACTGATGCTCCATCAAATGTGGATGACTCTCAGTTGAAAGAACTCCACGTCAAGTTGTCACTACCTTCTGCTAAAAACTAAGGCTCAATAGGTGATTCGGGGAGGTAAGGAAAGTAGAAAGCGCAACAAACCACTCAACAAAGCTTTACTGCTCCTCTTGGCATTACTCCCTTCCCATTGAATAATTAGGCGTGTGAGGCTTTGCCGCGCACGCCTAATTATTCAGTTTATAATGCCTATTTTTTGGGTGGAAGGGAGTATGAACCACCTCAAAGAAGCTCAAATACATAAGGCAACTTTTCCTGAGAAATACCACGATTTTGGGTGTAGCGAGCAATATAAAATACAGAGCTTTGCGCTGTCATAAAACCCAGTGAAATTTTTTAAATTTCACTGGGTTTTACTGTGGCAAAAGAATTGACTAAACAAGTTTGCGATCGCTATTGCATTCTTGTAGTACGTGTAGTATAAATGTAGTGCAACGTAGTTTAAGCGCGTAGAACGCCTAACCTGATTGCAATTACAGGTACTATTCAAGTAGTTGTATAGCAAATAGGAAAGGAGATGCAGCCTCGCAAACTGCTGAATTCCTTTATGCACTGACTTGCCTGTACAGGCTGAAGCATTCAGGGTTATTGCTACCAAATAGATGCTGCTTGTTCGCAGGTGGCATCTATCCACAAATCAAAACTCTTGTTTTGAATTTAAATTTTGCCAACGGCAAAATTTAAATTCGATAAATATTGACGGGTAGCTCAGTGGTAGAGCATTGAAAACATCCTTTTTCGTCACTTACCTGCAAAGGTCGCAGATTTAGGGTTATCGCCTGAAACGCCAAGTGTCGGGGGTTCGAGTCCCTCTCCGTCAATTGGGATAAATTTTCAATCTGCGAAAGTGTAGTCACACTTTCGCAGATTGAAACCCCAATCTTGGGGTGGATAGTTCAACTGGTAGAACGCACTTTGCCCGTAAGGGACGCAGACTCAGGGTTATCGCTTCCAACGAATTCCTCCCTTTGTCGCGAAATGTGGGTTCGAGTCCCATTCCACCCCCTTCTAAAAGCTAACGGCTTTTAGGTTTTAGAAAATTTTGATTGCACTGTTAAGTGCAATCAAAATTTTCTAAAAAGATCCTTCTCTTTGGTCGAGGCGAAGGAAGTTCTCTTTAACTTTCCCCACTGGTTTACCCCAAGTGGACGGAGAATGTCATGTCTTATAAATTTTTATTCCAGAAACCCAAAGGTACTCCTCAGACTCAAGCGATCGCAGGTCGTGAAACTGAAATGCTCCAAGGGCGATCGGGTGGCTTTGCCTTTGATGCAGGTATCTGGCGCATGTTGCGTCGTTGCTTGCTGATTGGTACGGCTCAAAGCAACTACTACGCTGGCAAGCACGAACTGTCCGCCGATTTCATCGATACGGTGCAGAAATGTGTCGCCGAAAATCCCGATCGCGTGAAGAGTGAAATTCTCTATGCTAGCGATGGTCGGGCAGTAAATAACAGCGCTCCCATTCTGGCTCTAGTTTTGCTATCGATGGGCGACAACCAAGCGGCGAAACAGAACTTCGTGGAAATCTTTCCGCAAGTTGTCCGCACGGGTAGCCACTTCTATGAATGGATGAACTACACCAAGTCTATGCGTGGCTTCGGTAAAGTCATTCGTGAAAGCGGTAAGGCATGGCTCTCCAATCCCGACACCAAGGCGCTAGCCTATCAATTGCTGAAGTACCAACAACGGCAAGGCTTCTCGCACCGTGATGCGTTGCGTTTGTTTCACGTTAAGCCTGAAACCGACGATCAACAAGCGCTCTATCAATGGATAGTCAAGGGTTGGGATGAACTTCCTTCGGAGATTCCATCGGATGCGCTGGCGCAAATCTGGTGGTATGAATGGCTCAAGCGTCACCCTGACAAGACCCATGAAGCGATCGCCAAGGGTAAACTCACCCATGAAATGGCGGCTCCCATCGGACAGATGGATGTGCGTGCATGGCAGTTGCTCTTTGACGAAATGCCCATCGGTGCATTGTTACGGAACCTTGGTTCTTTGACAGAACTTGGTGTCTTGACTGCGAAGAACAAGGATAACTTGAAGCATGTCGCCAATGTGTTGAACAATCGCGATCGCCTGAAGAAGGGACGCATTCACCCCATTGATGTTTTGAAAGCTCTCAAGACCTATCAGTCGGGTGGTGCGCTCGGACGTAGCCAAAAGACTTGGGAACCAATTCCTCGCATTGTTGATATTTTGGAAACTGCTCTGGAAATGTCCTTCGATGCGATCGCGCCTACGGGTGCGACTTTCCTCCATGCGATCGACGTGTCGGGTTCGATGGCTTACTACACCGTTAGTTCCATTGGCTTGACCTGCTGTGAAATTGCGGCAACGATGGCTTTGGCGACGGTGAAAGCGGAAACCAACTATGCGATTCGTGGATTTGCAACCGACTTCCGCGATCTGGGAATCACAAAAAAGGATTCCTTCATATCGGCAATGCAGAAAGCCTCGAACCAAAACTTCGGTGGTACGGATGCATCGGTGGCGTATGATTGGGCGATTAAGAATAAGTTCTATGCAGACGTGTTCTGCTTCTGGACTGATTCGGAATCTTGGGCAGGTCGTCGTCATCCTAGTGAAGCCTTGGCTGAATATCGCCGCAAGGTGAACGCTAATGCGAAGGCGATCTATGTGACGTTGGCTCCCTATCAACTTTCATTAGTCGATCCCAAAGATCCAAATTCTTGGGATATGGGAGGTTTCGATCCCGCTATGCCCCGTGCGATCCAAATGGTAGCAATGGGCGAAGTCTAAACAAATAGAGGAGGTGCAAAGCACCTCCTCTATTTGTTTAAGAAAATATTTGACAAGTCTGCTATTTAGCTAAAATTAATTTATGAAGAGACTATAGCTAATCAAATGATTAAGTCTTCATTTTTTTGTAATTATATTAAAGATTAAGGTTTTGCGAATAAAAATTCTACCTTTGGATGGATGTCTAAATTGATTTTCTCATTTATAATTCAACAACAAATTAATCACTTTTATAGTGAGATAAAGGGGGGTATATATGGTTTACAAGTTAATTGAAAAAGTTAAAAAAGATATTTCAAAATCTAGCTCATTAGCTAATAAAGAGATTCTTAATTTTGGGCTTGACGGACAGGATACGAATATTGGTTTGGCTTCTATTTTATTGGCTAAACGTATGGCTGAAGAAAGGCTTAAATTTAACCTTGAGAGTATTTATCCTAAGGATCTTAGATGTGATGATATTGATGTCGTGAATCTAGGATGCAATCTATTCGCTGAATCCTTAAATAAATACAAAAAAGGAAATAGCGATTTTATTGGTCGGAATGAACTTAATGAGGCTCTAAACTGTATAGTTTGCTCGTTTGTCAAGTAATTTAGTCCCTAGGTAAATTACTTTCTTTTAAGTATATTTATCCCAAGATTACTAAAAGAGACTGCCCAATTGTAGGCAGTCTTTTTTAGTTAGGCAACTTCGGCTGGTTCCCTTGTTTCTAGCGAAAGCCCACCAGATCGAATTCCTTCCATTTCTTCTATCACTTGCAAGTATTTACCTGTAATAATTCTCGCGCCACGACGATGGGTGAAATAATTCCATCCCCATTGAATCATGACTAGCAATTTATTATCGAACTCCACGAGATAGTAAATATGCACAAAAGTCCAGATAAACCATGCCAGCCAACCCTTGAGACGCAAGAACTTGAAGTCAACAACCGCTTCATGACGACCAATTACTGCTAGGCTTCCAAAGTCTAAATATCTAAACTTAGATGGTTCCTTTTCTAGAATCTTTGCTTCGATATGATGAGCGACATATTCACCTTGCTGCATCGCAACAGGCGCAACCCCTGGTAAGGGGCGATCGCCTTGATGAGGATAATTAGCCAAGTCGCCAATTACGTAGACATTGGGATGATTTGCGAGGGACAGAT
>CAIJEA010000406.1 GCA_903819605.1 uncultured cyanobacterium
CATCAGTCTACGGTGGCTGAGCGGAGTCGAAGCCTCATTTGGATCTAAAGCAGCTACAGCATTAAATCTTTTTCAAGCTTTTTATTGCTTAAATAGCAGTAAATCAAACAATAAACTAGATCGAGCCTCAAAAAACTAGATTTAAACATGAAAAGCCAATTTTTAGCCATAAATGAGAGGTGACATATTTGAATGATAACTGTACATTAATCAAAGAGTTTTTTGGTTTTTACGATGACTCATCTTTCCAACGCTTCCGATCCGATCATGCTGTTATCTGCTTCAAAGGCGCGTTCATTTGGTATTGCCGCTAAATGTGGAGGCGATCGCGAAAACTTCTCAGAGTTTTTTACAGTTTGGCTTACACTTTGTTCGCGCCTAGATGCATTTGGGCATGATTGGCAAGTCAGCTTTTCCGATCCTGTGACAGTTTCGGACTACATTACGATGCGATGCTCATTGACCATTGATGGGATTACTCGTGAGGCAACTGGTAGCGATAAGGGTTGTCTAATTCAGGTTGGCTCGGCAACCATAGGTGTTCATGCTCCTGAAAGAGCGATGCTTAACTCTTTTTGCAATGCTGCTGCTCATTTTGGTGTACTCTTGCCTTTCGGCAAACTTCGTGGCAAGAAACCTCCAGATAGTAACCGCGAAGATTTGATGGAAGTGGTGAAGATGCTCCGCAAATTGCAACGCAAACACAAAAGCTTTATGTTGTTTGGTTGGGATTTTCAGCCCTTCGCTAAATCCACTAAAGCTAAGAAAGCAATTACAAATTTCTAAATTGTGTAGCTAAAAACCGAAAGAGGATAGGCAAGCACGAAGTGCTCGCCTATCCTCTTTCGGTAAATGGGTTTATGATGGAGCTATAACATCTTAAGCTTGGATTATCAGATTCGTTCCTATGACTATTGCCCCCCTAAGTTGGACAGAACTCCAATCCCTTACAAATTTTCAAATAGACACTGTGAATGGGGCTACCAATGCACAAGCTCGGCTAAGGTTATTTGGACATTCTGAAGCCGATGTGCGCGTAACTCTATATCGTGATAATCATGCGTGGTGTCCCTACTGCCAGAAAATATGGTTATGGCTAGAGGAAAAACAAATTCCCTATCGCATCGAAAAAGTCACCATGTTTTGCTACGGAGAAAAAGAGATGTGGTACAAACGCAAAGTGCCATCGGGAATGTTACCAGCGATCAAGTTAGATGGGCGCTTAATTACTGAAAGTGATGATATTTTAATCGCCTTAGAGCAAGTATTTGGCTGCCTTAGTCAGAGTATGACATCTCCTCAAGTAATCCCCGTCAGACGATTAGAACGGATCTTGTTTAGGGCTTGGTGTGAATGGCTTTGTCGTCCAATGAGTTCAGAACGACAAGAACAGCGGCATCGCGAACAATTTGTTGAAGTGATGTCAAAGGTTGAAGATGTTTTAGGAAGCACTCCTAGCCCCTATTTCTTAGACGAGTTCGGCACTGGGGATGTAATTTTTACACCCTATGTTGAGCGGATGAATGCCAGCCTTTACTATTACAAAGGGTACTCACTGCGAGAAGAAAATCCCCGCATGTCTGAATGGTTTGATGCCATGGAAAGCCGCCCTACCTATCGTGGCACTCAAAGTGATTTCCATACTCATGCCCATGATTTACCACCACAGATGGGAGGTTGTTGGGAAAATGGAGAACCACAGATGTTAATCAATAAAGCACGAGTAGATAATGGCTCTTGGTTTGGATTACCAGACGTGACGTATCCTGAG
>CAIJEA010000407.1 GCA_903819605.1 uncultured cyanobacterium
CAGCTAATGGCAAAAATAAAATCCCACCGACAGTTTCCAGAGGTGCGATCGCCCTTAACACCCATACATGAACTAGATAAGTGGTAAAACTCGCATTAGCGAAGGTTTTATTCAAGAACAAGGCAAAGTGCGGCTCCTTTGCCTTTTGCCAAGAGAGAGACCATAGTAAGAAGCTCAAACTCATCAAAACCACAGTTGGGCGAGTATAGTGACCGATCGCTTCAGCAGAGTTTGTAAGTAAAGCCAACCAATAAAACTCACTTAGTTCTAAACTTGCAGCGATCGCAAATAAACATCCCCATGATAGAGAACTCCATTTAGATACAAATTGAGAAGCCCATTCACGATCTTTTGCTAACCAAATTCCAATTTGGAAATATGGTAACCAATAGATCGCATGATTCCCATCAGGTAAAAATATCGCCATATTTGAGAGCCATCCAAATGTAGCGGAGACCCACCTTAAACTAAATAAAGTAAAAGTGATGATTAGTAACACATATAAATTCTTTACGGTGAAGGCTATATGGCGCAGTAATGGATAAACTAGATAACATTGCAAGATGATTCCGAGAAAGTAAAGATGATAATCACCCATACCCGTAACGATCGCCTGCCAGATCTGTTGTCCGCGCCCTAACCACTCTGCTGCGAGAAATTGCGATCGCCCAATGACATTCAATAAAGTAAATAGAAGATATGGTGGGACAATGCGCCATAGACGACGCTGGATAAATATTTTTAAATCAAAAGGTCGTTTTTCTTCAGATTTGGCGAGGGCGAATCCAGACAAAATCACAAACATCGGTACGGTAAAACGTCCCACCTGATTAACAAGCGTATCAATAAAAATCTCAAGATTGATAGTAGTCGTATCATTCACACCAAACCACCAATGATGGGAGGAATGAATACCGATGACAATAGTTGTCGCGATCGCTCGTAGAAAATCAGAGAGTTCCCAAGTCATGAATAAAACCAGATGATAGATGCAGCATTTCTCGCCACATCTATCATCTAACATGATTAGAGCATACAAATTTTGGGAATTTTCAAATCTCCTTGTTCAATACTATTCAAGATATCAGACATGCCTTCCTTTCCCTTAATTTGTACAGTTCTTAGGATGTGCAAACTATCTTCTAGTAAATTTTCGACATCGACAGATTGATATTCAGGAAGATATGCAGGTAATCGGCTTGTACCTTCACCTAGTAAAATTGCGGCTCCATGCCAATTTTGACTATTTAGATGATAAAGACCAACAGCAATTTGTAAAATACCTTGATAAAAATCTCGATCGCTTTGCCAAGAATCATTCCAAATTGCTTCTAAAGTATCATGACAGGCATAGTAATCACCACTATTAAACTGGGCGATCGCTTCTGCAAACATTGGATCACACATTGGCTAATCGATTAGATAACACATTCGCAATCGCTTGCTTTTGTTCGGCATCATATCCCCACTTTTCAAGAAAAGCTGAATATTCTCCATTGCCTGAAGTTGCAGATTTTTGCATCTGTGTCGCAATTTTATAAACTTCTCCGAGATTAACTTTCTCAATTAGAAGTGCAGTTCTTTTAGCTACCCGATCGGAACCTTGGGCTTGTTCCGTATTTCCCGCACGTTTATGGTAGATTGCCATTGCGGTTGACATTGCTAGATTTTTGACAAGGAGTTCAGCGATTTTATCGGGCGCAGATTGCAATGCTCGAATAACCGCATCGCTAGGCATATCTGCCAATTTCCATTCGCCAGTCAAAAAACATACAAAAAATCCTCGTGCTCCATTTGATGTTTGCAGAAGTTGAGAAACTTCTGTTTCTAGATGCAAATCATCTAAATCGTCACGCAAAAGTAAAGTTTCGGTGTAGGCGATCGCCTCTTCAAAGGTCATATTTTTCATAAATTGCAAAATTGATGCAAAACACCTCTCTATTGAATGTGATCTAAGCAATGATTAGGTAAAAAAGCCGTCCAACCGTTATCTAATTTGACGCGGCAACTCACACTAATTACTTGCTCGACTATACCTTTATGATTGGCATATTGTTGACGGTTGGCATTCACACATACCCGATCGCCTACTTTAAAAGCTTTGTTTTTAGAACCTAACTCTGGCTTATTATCGGAAACTTTCGGGATAGCAGCTTTTTTTAGGGTTGGGGCTGAATGGAAAGTCAAGGAAGCAGCCTGATGTCCATTTACCTGATAGTTATATCCCCGTCCTTGAATTAGCTGCAAACTACCAATCTGAACATTTGCAAGATACTGAACAAAGCGATCGACAGAAATTTCCATGGTTTCTGCCAAATCTTCAAACATAACTGGATAGCTCCAATAATTTTCGCCAACTTGCAGATCGGCAAGCTCTTGCCATGCATCAAATAGCTTTTGTCCAAATTGTGATGCTAACTCATCGGAACGATCGCCGCCAGACTTTGTAGATAGACTTCTAGAAGCACTACTAGATGTCAGAGTTTCTAATGTTTTTAGCAAGTTTTGAGCAATGCGATCGCTTGCTTCAGTCCTCTCTCGAAGATATTCGAGAATTTGCTCAAATAAAGATTCACTAACATTAACAGCCATATGACTACTCGCACTAATCGCCTTCAAGAACCTAAATATGAACCTAATTATTTTTAGCTTACCGATTCCAAGTAAAATCTTATGTTAAGTTATGCCAAGCCCAGCGTCCCAATTTTTCGGTAAAGGCTCATTACAAAGTTGATGAATCTCGGTCATCCTCTCAAAAAGCCAAGGATATTTATGGCGATAGGCTGGGATTAACCCCAATGGTGATAGCAATGCGGCGGCGGTCAAATCAGCAACACTAAAGCGATCCCCTACCAGATAACCATCTTTCCAAAATTCACTCAATATGGCGATCGCCTCGTCTATTTTCTGAGCCGCACCTTTGGCTGACTCGGCATTGATACCATATTGCGATCGAACGATCGCAATTACCGCTTGACTCATCAATGAAGGATCGATTTGTTTACCCTCCTTAGCACGAAACTGATAATAAACAAATCTTGCCGCCGTACCAATAAATTCATCAAAGTAATCTTCTAAACGCAATGCTTCTTTTTGCTGCAAGACATCTTCTAAATAAATCGAGGGACTCGGTTGATAAGCTTCTAAAAACCGAATAATTTCAGTAGAATCAGCGACTACGGCTGGACAGTTTTTTAGTTGGGGTAAGAGTACAGGGACAGTTTTCAATCCTGAAAGTGGCTTGACCCGAAAAATGTGCAGTCCAGGCGTAAGATTTTCAACTTGATAGGGAATCTGTTTGTAGCCAAGAGCTAATCTAGCTTTGCGACAATAGTGAGAAGTACTGAACTGCAATAAAAGCATAGTTTAAATAATTTATATAAGTAGTTAGGCGCAATTAAATATCAAACCTTACTATCTGAGCCTTCCGCACAGCGGAAGGCTCAGGTTTTGAATCTGGTTTTTTATTATGTCGAGGCATTTAACTAAAATTGCAAATCGGATTTACGCCTTTAGTTAATTTACGTTCCTTACAGCAATAAATATGGTATAGTCTCGACTAAATTTTTCACGGTCTACGGTGCTGCCGCCTATGCAAGCCAATCCAGTCTTTAAACCTACAACATCTCAATCTGGTTATCAGACATCTCAATCTGGTTATCAGGCATCAGTGCCTGTCACTGTGTATCGAGAATTGGCTGCGGAGTTGCAATCTGCTCAGGCAAAGCTATCTTTTTTTCAGCTCCAAAATGAGCAGTTAACAAAGCAAAATCAAATGCTACTGCAAGAGTTTGAAGCGATCGCCCAGTCTACCGATCGAGTTCAGGCAATTCTCACGCAGTCAAATTTACCTGAATCAAAGCTATCAGAAGTTTTGGCAGGAATCCGCACCTCATCGCAAATTAACACTGCAACCTCTAGAAACCCTCAGCCGCAAGGTCGTCCACCTGCGGCTAAACCTCGCCCAGTAGATAAACCCTCGACACAGGCAAGTCCTCGTAAAGCAGCCGTGCAACAAACAACTAATGCAATCCAAGAGGCTATTTCTAGGGCTAGACAACTCGCCACAGAGTCACCCCATCAAAATCCTGACGAGACTATGGGTGGAGAAACCCTATATTACGATAGTTCTTTTGCGACTTTTGATGCACCAGTATCTACTCAAGTACCAACATCAAAAGCTCTGCCCAAGTTAGAAATTCGCGAAGAAGTATCTTCACGACCACTCCGCACTGAGTCCATCGAAGAATCAAAGGAATCAACTGGATTAAGTGGTTGGGTATTGACTTTAACTATTGTGGCGATCGTGCTAACTTCCTTTGGTGCTGGCTATTTACTGATGCGTCCATTTGTGAAATAAGTACGGCATACGTTAAATTGCTTAGCAATATAACTCCAAGAAAGTAGAGACGGCACGAAGCGCCATCTCTACTTTTCTGTTTTAATTAAGGAGATATGTTTAGAAGATGCATGGATAGACGTAAGTTTTTAGTTTTAGGTAGTGCAGCGATTGCTGGCATTGGGGGATGCCAATGGTCAAATCCTTTTGACCAAAGCGATCGCCTCAGAATTTTGGGTTTACTAGGGGCAATTCCCAATAAAGTCATCAACCAATTTGAAGCTACTTCCCAAAAAAAGACAGAATTTAAAGCTGAGAATCTGCCGTCAAAACTTTGGCAAGAATTACAAAGTTATCCTAACAGCAACAAAGATAAAGCAACAAATCTGATCAGTATTGGCGATAGTTGGCTCGATCTAGCAATCTCGCAATCATTGATTCAGCCGATCGCACCAAATCTGCTGGAAAAAATTCCCCAATGGCAAAAACTTAGTCCTCTTTGGCAACAAAGTGTTACTCGCAATAATCAAGTATGGGGTATTCCGTATCGTTGGGGAGCAACAGCGATCGCCTATCGAGGTGACAGACTGAAGTTTGACATTACGCAATGGTCTGATCTATGGCGCTCAGAACTAAAATTAAAACTAACATTGCCAGATGATGCCCGCGAAGTTATCGGGATAGCATTAAAAAAAATGGGGCAATCCTATCAACAGGAAAACTTATTAGAACACCAAGATATTGCCGCTCTTACCCAAGAACTTAAGAGCTTAAACTCACAAGTTTTAACCTACAGCTCTGACAATTATTTGCAGTCTCTGTTAGCAGACGATACGCTTGCGGCAGTGGGGTGGACAAGCGATATGTACAAAGCCAAAAAACTTAACCCCAATCTTAAAGTAGTGATTCCTCAAGATGGAACAGCACTTTGGAATGATATTTGGGTAATTCCGAAGGGCGAAATTACAATCGCAGCGGCAGAATGGATGAATTTTTGTCTTACCCCTGAGATCGCCGCCCAAATTACATCTTTGACGGATGCCGTTAGCCCATCCAGTGACTTAGATCAAGTTCCTGCCAGTGTCAAAGCCGATCCGATCAAGTTTTTTCCACAAGATGTTTTCGCCAGAAGTGAATTAATATTACCTTTGTCTCAAGCATCACTATTACAATATAAAGATATTTGGACAAAGCTGAGATCGGGAACGCTATGAAACTTGATACTTGGCGATCGCTATTTGGCGATCCTAAATTAATTTTTATAATAATTTCTCTCAGCGCGATCGGTTGGTGTTTACCAGTTGCCGTGCAATCAAAAAGCAGTATCTTTTACGGTTTAGGCATCATCTACAATCAAAAAAATTCAGCGGGACAAACAAGATGTGCCGATTTTCGTAACCTAGTTGCAGTCAATCTGCTTGCACCTGATGATGGAGCAAAAACACTATCATCCCGCCCAACTTTTTATTGGTATATCGAACATAAATCACTGAATGATGAAAAATCCGAAAAGAGTTTTTATCTAGATTTTTTTTTAAGGGGTAATGTTAGCCCCCATGCTAAATCAATCTACACATCCAGATCGAACAGAATTCTCCATAACAATTCTGGATTATATAAATTTACACTTCCTCCCGATTCTCCATCTCTTGAAGTTGGTCAAACCTATACTTGGCATATCCGTTATATCCAATCAGATGGTAGAGAGAGAGACCTTAATGGGAGTCAAATTGATACAAGAGCAATTGTACTACTGGAAAGCAATCCATCAGTAATGAAGCAAATAAATGAGGCTTCTACAGATTTAGAAAAAGCAAGAATATTTGCAAGCAATCGCTACTGGTATGACGCACTAGATGCATACACCAAATGGATTGAAGCAAATCCTAGCGATCCAATTGCTTTGCGCGAAAGGCTGTCAATGTTAGATGAAATTATTGAACGTAATGCCAAACAAAAATGCGCTGTCAAGTACAACATAGATAACTCAAGCTTGGTTAATTCCACTCGATCCATCGAGCAAGTCATGAAATAGATACAAAGCCATAAAAAACATAAAAACATACAGAAATTAACAATCAAACGAACCACAAGAAAAATATTGAAAGCGTTGTGAGGTAACGCTTTCAATATTTTTCTTGGTTTGGGTTTAAGCGCAAAGCGCTGTATAAGTAAGCGAAGCCGATGCCTCTACGCTAATTCCTTGAATATTGTTATGAGATATTTTCGTTAGGGATTGTAAGGATAGTTATAGTCGCTACGTTTGCGCCATGCAATTTCGTTGTCAACTGCCTTGAGCAAGCACTCCTCAACAATAAATGGCGCATTACGCCAATTAATATCATCACGTTGCAAAATCCAACTAACCTGCTCAATCGCCACTTCTAGTTCCGCTTCAAAACGAGCTAAAGGCAATGGGACTTTTTCTATGTTAGGAGCTTCAACACAAACAGAGATCGCCTCCTTTAGTAAGGCAACAACTTCCTTTCCATAAACTTCACGCGCTCTTAATCTAAGCTCTTTATAACCTTTCTCTGAGGTAGCATACATAGTTGGCAGACGATTTAACACGTAGGCAGTTGCCTCACCTAGATCGACTGTTTCGGCGATCGCAGGATGGAGTTTTTGAATTTGATGATAGGTGAGTGACAATACTAATTTTTCCAATACATTGCTAAATTCGTAATTGGCATCCACCATATATGTTTGAAAGTCCTTAGCCTTTTGCTCATCTTTAGATGAACTTGCTGAACCCTTAACCTGTCTTCCTTTCCAAGAAATCTCAGGTGGCTTACGCCCAAAAGCTGTTTCGTCCTGCCCTAATTGTGCCGATAAAGAATCCCGTTTACCAGTAACCATATAGGTATTACTAACAGCACTTTTGAGCTTGATCGTCATCAAAGCATTCTCTAAAGCCGTAGGAATATCTTTCCAAGAAGCATCTTCCGCACCCAAAATTTGCTGGAGATCCGCAAGCGATCGCGCATGGCTCGCAACTTCTTGTGATGGTAACGGTCTAGAGTCGCGCAATGCATCAGGCTTAACACTAATCAAAGCACGACGAACTGCGGATTCTATTTGAGATCGCATTTCACTAATGGCTTTTTGGCGCTGTCTTAACCATCCTGATTTTGACGTTGCATACATTGGTGGAAGGCGATTTAGAGCATAGGCTGCAACTTCGCTTAAATTGATCTGATCTCGTCGGTATTGGGGTAAGTGAGAAATTTGCAAATCAATTTCCGCAATTACCAATTCTTCTATAGCATTTTTGCAACTCTGCATATCAAGCCGTCCCAAACCTAATATGAAATTGAAGTGTAAATTAAATCAAAAAACATTATCAAAAACATCACATTAAACTCATTAAAGTTTTTCGGTATTTAAACTTTTCGAGTTGCAATAAATATGAAGTTTGCATATATCAGCAAAAACATTTTTAAATTTAAAAATATTTTGACATTATAACAAGTACATACAAAATCAAGT
Source organism: uncultured cyanobacterium (assembly GCA_903819605.1). Classification (GTDB taxonomy): domain Bacteria; phylum Cyanobacteriota; class Cyanobacteriia; order Pseudanabaenales; family Pseudanabaenaceae; genus Pseudanabaena. The sequence goes on from CAIJEA010000407.1 coordinate 7,829, forward strand.
ATTTTTATAGCGCTTGCTAAGAGAAGAAAGCATTAGCTTGTACATCATCTCTATTTTTATTTACTGCGATCAATGCGATAGAGCCATAACATTAAAGTTAAGACACCTATTTGCAAAGCGAAGTTTCCTAGATTTGATCCTAGTTCACCATTTCCCGCAATCAGTCTGGCAAAAAAAATAACTGCTCCAATAAATCCAGAGCCAGCAAAAGCGGTGTAAATAAATATACGTAGACCTCGATAGGGTGCTTTTGCTTCACGCCTAAGTCGTTCATATTGCTCAGAATTTAATTTCGACATAATTTCAAAAGCTTTGTAAAGATTAATTAGAGTTACAGCAACGTGTCGTCTCTAATTAAGATTTCTTTTGGTTCATAGCAGTGCGATCGCATAGCCAAATAGTATTCCCAGTAATCAATCGCGAAGGATATTGATTAACATCACCATGAGTTGCAAGTACTGACTTTAGTGCCTTGGCTTTGGCAGCACCTTCAATCATGAAAATAATTTCTTTTGCCTGATTAATTAAAGGAACTGTCATTGTGATCCGAGGCTGTCCATCTTTTTCGCCCACCGTCACAAAGCGATCGCTAACTTTGAGTGCTGGGGTGTGCGGAAATAATGAAGCGGTATGCCCATCGTCCCCCATTCCCAGCAAGACCAAATCAAATTGAGGAATTTCACCCTCACCTACTCTAAAAAATTCTTTAATATGTTGTTCGTATTTCGCCGCCGCGATCGCAGGATCTTCAGCATCTGTCGGAATTGCATGAATATTTGCAGTAGGAATTGCCACGAGATCGAGCCATGCTTTGCGAGTCATGCCTTCATTACTTTGCGGATCGGTAACAGGAACATAGCGCTCATCTCCCCAAAAAACATGTACCTTCGACCAGTCCCATTCCTTAGCTGCGAAAAGTTCATACAAAACGCGAGGTGTACTGCCACCTGCGGCAACAATCGTAAATTTATCGCCTTTTAAGATTGCTTCATCATAGGCAAGTTGACATAAAAACAATGCTCTGGAAGCAATCTCAGCGCGATCGTTCCAAATTTCTACTTGTCTAGCCATAAATATACCTTTCTAAGAATTTATTACGAACTCAGCATTTAATTTGCTAACAATTGCTAAGTCGCTAGACCCAATTAAATATAAAATCCAAAAACCTGTGGCGCACGCTGCGCGTGTGCCACAGGTTTTGACTCTGGTTTTTAATTATGCCCAGTGAATTAGCAAATTAAACATAATTTTTTATTAAAAATTTTCCAAATCCAAGCTTTTAATAGAAAATTTGGAGTTCTCTACAGCACAAATTGCTGTAATCACTGTTAGTCTTCTACAATTTTTACTCGCTATAGCTTGATTATTATGTACTGCACGAACTACCTTATAAAACAATCAACCTATGGAATGAATTAATGATTCGTTTTGTTTAGATATTTATCAATCAATCTTAGGTGAGGTGTTTTTTATTTCATTTTGTGTGAATTTTGACAGTATGAACATAGAATTGTACTAACCTATAAAATGTTAGGAAAATATTAAGGTTAAGGTTATCTGTTATGACACCTGCTATCATACGCCTCTTCTGGGACTCTGTTAGCCAAGCTCAGCCTAATTTACTCTTAAATCTCGATGATGATGGATTGATGAGTTGGCTGGTTGACCAAGTCAAGGAGCGTTCTATTCTAGATTGTCATCAACAAAACGATCTAAGCGATTACATCAGCGATCGGATACCTCTGATCCGTGAGATGGCATATCAGAATTAGGATTCTCTGCATTTATTAAGTATCAGGGGACTATTTTCACAATAAATATCCAAGGTTTCTAACACTCCAAAACTTCAAAATGTTAGGATACTTGCCTGAGAGCCATGCGATCGCTGATTTCATCGTTCTGTAGACTAATCACAGTTACCTCTAGCGATTTTTTAGTGTATGGCATCTGCAAGAATTATTGACCTATTACGTAGCGGTCAGACAAATGACTCTTATACTGTTCGCGGTTGGGTGCGGACAAAAAGAGAGGGTAAGGGAATATCCTTCTTAGAATTAAACGATGGGTCATCACTACAAGGTTTGCAGATAGTTTTGTCGCAGACAATTGATGGTTATGAATCTTTAATTAAGCAAATTACTACAGGCACTTCAATTGAAGTGTCGGGTGTTCTAGTCGAATCAACGGGTAAAGGACAAAGAGTTGAAATGCAAGCGTCGGCGATCGCTGTTATTGGTGTTGCCGATGCTGAAACTTATCCTTTACAGAAAAAGCGTCACTCAATCGAATTTCTCCGCACGATCGCCCACTTGCGTCCCCGCACAAATATGTTTGGGGCAGTATTTCGTGTACGCAATGCTTGTGCGTATGCTGTGCATAAGTTTTTCCAAGAACGGGGCTTTTTGTGGGTACATACACCAATTGTTACGGCTAGCGATTGTGAAGGTGCGGGGGAAATGTTTGGTGTAACTACTTTTGACTTGAATAAAGTAGCGGCGGCGGGCAAACCTGTAGATTTCTCACAGGACTTTTTTGGTAAGCCAGCTTTTTTGACCGTGAGTGGGCAACTAGAAGCGGAAATTATGGCGATGGCATTTTCTAATGTCTATACCTTTGGACCTACTTTCCGCGCCGAAAACTCGAATACATCACGACACCTTGCCGAATTTTGGATGATTGAGCCAGAGGTTGCTTTCTGCGACCTCGAAGGGGATGCCGATCTCGCTGAAGATTTTCTCAAATATATTTTCAATTATGTTTTGGAAACTTGTCCCGAAGATATGGAGTTTTTCCAAGAGCGGGTTAATGCTCAAGTGATGGTCAATGCTCGCAAAATTGTCGATGAGCAATTTGAGCGGATTACCTATACGGAAGCGATCGCCATTCTCGAAAAATGTAGCAAAACCTTTGAATTTCCAGTTCAATGGGGCTTAGATTTACAATCTGAACATGAAAGGTTTTTAGCTGAAGAGCATTTTCAGAAACCTGTAATTGTGATGGATTATCCACTGGGGATCAAGGCATTTTATATGCGTGTAAATGACGACTCTAAGGGCGATCGGCAAACTGTGCGAGCAATGGATATTCTCGCCCCAGGAGTTGGTGAAATTATTGGCGGTTCTCAACGAGAAGAACGGCTTGATGTATTGGAAGCAAGAATTCGTAACGTCGGTCTCAATCCTGAAGACTATTGGTGGTATCTAGATTTACGTCGTTATGGAACTGTTCCTCATGCTGGCTTTGGTCTTGGGTTTGAGCGCTTAGTGCAGTTCATTACAGGCATGGGAAATATTCGTGATGTGATTCCATTCCCACGATTCCCTCAGAGTGCAGATTTCTAGATAAATTCTAAAATTGATGGCTGAGCATAGTCGAAGCCATCGATTCTGCTCAGCAACGCATTTAGATTACTAAAGCATCGATTATTCTAGTTAAAATTCTGCTTTTTCGCCCATGATATAAGTTGCCTCGATCGCACGATCATCACCCATAATTATGGTCGCGAATAGTTGATCAGAGATTTCAGCGAGTGTGGGTGCGATCGCCTGATCTGAAGATTTATTTCTTAGAGCCATAATTGGCGTTGAGCGAAGATTCAGCACGACAAAATCTGCTTCTTTCCCTATTTCAAAATTACCTAATTTATCATCAAGTGATAAGGCTATCGCTCCGCCCAAAGTTGCCAAAAACAAAGCTTGGAAAGCAGAGAGCTTTTGAGAACGCAACTGGGCAACTTGATAGGCAGCACTTGCAGTGCGTAAGATCGAGAAACTTATACCTGCACCCACGTCAGTTCCTAATCCCACTTTTACAGGAGTTTCCGATGATTTTGCTTTTTCTAATTTAAAAAGACCACTACCCAAAAACAGATTGGAAGTTGGGCAGAATGCGATCGCTGATTTCGCTTCCGATAATCTTGCAAATTCGCGATCGGTGAGCTGTACTCCATGAGCAAAGACTGACTTTGAGCCAACCAAACCTGCGCGATCGTAGACATCAAGATAACCTTCACTTTCAGGAAAGAACTCAGCAACCGTCTGTACTTCTTTCACATTTTCAGAGAGATGCGTATGTAAATATACGTCGGGAAATTCCGCCAAGAGCTTACCAGCGTTTGTCAATTGCTCTGAGGTCGATGTGATAGCAAAACGTGGTGTAACTGCATAGAGCAAGCGATCGCGCTTATGCCATTTCTCAATTAATTGCTTAGTTTCTAGATAAGAAGATGCCGCAGTATCCCTTAGAAAATCTGGTGCATTCCGATCCATCATCACTTTTCCTGCAATCATCCGCAAGTTGCGCCGATGTGCTTCCTCAAAGAAGGCATCTGTCGATTGCGGAAAGACCGATGTAAATACCAAAGCTGTCGTCGTTCCATTTCGTAATAGCTCATCAAGAAAGAGAGCAGCTATTTCTAGGGAATAGTCGCGATCGGCAAATTTTCTCTCTGTAGGAAAAGTATAAGTGCTCAGCCATTCCAGTAACTGCTCACCATAGGAAGCGATCATCTCCGTCTGCGGGAAGTGAATATGCGTATCAATAAATCCTGCGACAATTAGACGATCGCGATAGTGGGTAATCGGAATATCAGCATATTGAGGGTGCAAGTCTTCATAATCACCTAAAACTTTCACCTTGCCATTCTCAACTATTAGCAAGCCATCAGGAAAGTATCGAATACATTCAGCTTCAGGGGCATAAAAAGGATCGGCGATCGCATCTAAAAAATTGGCTCGAAATCCTTTTATAGTTTGGTTTTGCATAGTTGAGAAAATATTTTTAAATGAGGAAAGATCGTGCTAGTTGTCTTAATTTTGCAAAGCTATTTTTTACTCATTTTAGTCATTGCCGTAGTCGTAAAAGGTACAATCAGATCCCTATAGGAGAGATTTACAATCTTGATCAAGGGCTAGTTAATGGGCGAAAACATCGGCATATCCCAGTAAATCTAAATATACAAGCGTGGGGATATGGGCAAAGCAAGCTTTCGCCAAATCGTAGCGATTCTCACGCATCAGCATAGTAATTAGCTTGCGATATACAGTTAACAAATAGCGCACATCATTCGCCGCATATTTTAATTGATCGTCAGAAAGTAATTGAACATTGCCCCAGTCTGAAGATTGGGATGTTTTATCTAGCTCAACTTTTTCTAGTTCACGGACTAATTCTTTTAAACCATGCTTATCGGTATAAGTCCTTGCTAGTTTACTGGCAATTTTGGTGCAAAAAATTGGATGAGTAGCAATACCGAGATGAGCTTCGAGCATTGCCACATCAAACCGTGCAAAGTGAAAAACTTTAGTCACATCGGGAGCTTCAAATAAATACTTAATGTTTGGAGCTTCATTGATTCCTTGAGAGATTCGTACTAGACTTACAACTTCATCATCATTACTAATTTGGATTAAGCACAAGCGATCGCGCCTAGGAATAAGCCCCATCGTTTCAGTATCAACGGCGATCGCCTCACAACCGAGATACTCCTGAAGGGTTTCAAAATCAATATCATTATCAAAAATCTTAAAAGCTGGCATTTTAATTCTTAAGTTAGCTCTATGACTATTTATACAGATTTTAGGTGGCTTATTTGGCAAATCCAACTTTAATATAGTATCCCTACTCCAAAGCATTTGGCGCTGTATTTCGAGAGATCTAACCC
>CAIJEA010000408.1 GCA_903819605.1 uncultured cyanobacterium
AATTCATGAATTGCCCCTACCGTGCAACAAGGGTTTTAAGTCATTTCTGTACAAACCCAGAAGAGATGGGCGACGCGACGCGCCGTCACTCTCTTCTGGGTTTAAGCTCCACAGTTACAATTTTATTGTGAAATAATTAAAATTAGGTTGACGATCTCACTAAATTAAAGTTATTATAGTGAGTTCGGAATTCCAAAACTGTAAAGCCATGCCGCTACCGATTGTTGCCGTTGTCGGTCGCCCCAATGTGGGCAAATCCACCCTCGTAAACCGCCTCTCAGGTGAACAATATGCCATTGTCTACGACGAACCAGGCGTAACCCGCGATCGCGTTTATCGCGAATGTTTCTGGGGCGCACATGAATTTCAAGTCGTTGATACGGGCGGATTAGTCTTTGACGATGAGACTGAATTTTTACCAATGATTCGCGAACAAGCCGAGATCGCCATTCGTGAATCGGCGGCTGTGATATTTGTAGTAGATGGACTTGCTGGCATCACCGATGCTGACGAACAATTAGGCGGTTGGTTACGGCGGCAGAATATTCCCGTATTATTGGCAGTTAATAAATGTGAAGGCTCTAAATTCGGACTTTCATTAGCGGCAGAATTTTGGAATTTAGGTTTAGGCGAACCAATCCCCATGTCGGGCATTCATGGCAACGGTACTGGTGAGTTGCTAGATGAGCTAATTAAACATTTACCCGCACCTGAAGAAGTAATTAAAGAAAGCGACGAAATCAAAGTAGCGATTATCGGTCGTCCCAATGTCGGTAAATCCAGCTTGCTAAACGCTTTTATTGGTGAAAATAGGAGCATTGTGAGTCCAATTTCTGGAACAACTCGTGATGCGATCGATATGTCAGTCGAGCGTGGTGATAAGAAATATCGCCTGATCGATACTGCGGGCGTGCGCCGCAAAAAAAATATTGATTATGGTATCGAGTTTTTCAGCATTAACCGAGCTTTTAAAGCAATCGGACGTTCTGATGTAGTTTTGTTAGTTATTGATGCCCTCGATGGCGTGACCGATCAAGATCAAAAACTAGCTGGTCGAATCAACGATGAGGGTAAAGCTTGTGTCATCGTTGTCAATAAGTGGGATGCGATCGAAAAGGACTCCTACACCATCTACGACTACACTGCCGAAGTTAAAAGCCGTCTGATGTTTGTCGAATATGCGCCGATTATCTTTGTCAGTGCGACTACAGGTCAGAGAGTTGAACAAATTTTAGAGCGCGTAGATATTGCTGCTGAGCAGCATAAGCGTCGTGTTCCTACGGCGATTTTAAATGAAGCTCTAAATGAAGCAGTAACATGGCACGCACCACCCACCAGTCGCGGTGGTAAGCAGGGCAAAGTCTATTACTGTACCCAAATTTCCGATAGCCCACCGACAGTGATTCTTTTCGTCAACGATCCGCATCGTTTTAACGATAACTACAAGCGTTATATCGAAAATCAATTCCGTAAGACCCTTGGGTTTGAGGGTACACCCTTACGATTTATCTGGCGTGGCAAGAAAGATCGAGAGGTCGAAAAATCGAAAAACTCAGCATTGAGATAAAAATAAGATAAATTAGAAGGGCATTTAATGTCCTTCTAATTTTATGTTGGGTTAAAATCCACTACTAAATTAAAACCATAAAATATCTGTTCTAAATGCGGCTAGGTGCTATGGCGGTTATATGATTGTTGCTACTACGATTCAATATTACTTAGACCTGAGGTATAGGATATATTTTCTTCCTTTTGGGGCTACTAGCGATCGCTTATCACAATAACTATGACAGCCGTTGAAGAAACCTTTGAAGCTTATATACTTGGAGCCGCAACGTTTGATTTGAGTGGTCTTCCCAAAGAATATTACACTCTTGTTGATGGCAGTAAAAGCATCATTTGGGTTCAACCAATTTTCCAAGCTTTGGGTTTAAAGTCACTATTAGCTGCTTCTTTACCAGTTGAAAACTTTACCCATGCTGTTATTCATGGTAAGGAATTTACAGCCATTGTAATTAGACAGCAGGGGAATTATTTAGCGCTATTAATCGATCCACAAAATGAAGTTATTGATGATAACTTTTTAAAATGGGCTTTGTCTTTTAATGCTACTCTTCTGAAAAATAATCCAAGGTTTCAAGTAATTTAATCAAAGAATTTACAGGTATATCCCAAAACCCAAAAGAGAGTGGCGGCGCTCCGCGCCGCCACTCTCTTTTGGGTTTTGGGTTTGTCCTAACATAAATGGCTACTGCTATATAAATTTAGACTTCGATCG